>DASUXU010000185.1:0-9829 GCA_036377735.1 Longimicrobiales bacterium | reverse complement strand
CGACAAAACGACAGGACGGAATCCATGGACGCATTCCTGCTGGACCTGCGGTACGCCCTTCGGAAGCTCGGCCAGCAGCGCAGCTTCACGCTGTCCGTCGTAACGGTTCTCGCGCTGGGGATCGGGGCCGCAACGGCAATGTTCAGCGCGGTCGACGCGGCGCTGCTGCGTCCGCTGCCGTTCGAGCACGACGAGCAGCTCGTGGTGCTGAGCGGCATCGACAATCCCACGCGTGAGTTCGGGAGCGAGCAGAGCATGCCCTACCTGGGCGATGCGCGCGCGCTGAGCGACATCTTCACGGGCGTGTCCGCCGTCGCACCCGGCGGTTTGAATCTGACGGACACGCAATCCCCGGTACGCCTCCGGGTTGCGCTCGCGACGATCGATCTCTTTCACACACTCGGTGTGGAGGTCGCGCACGGCCGCGGCTTCACGGTAGAGGAGGGAAAGCCTGACGGACCGCTCGCGGCGATCCTGTCCGACAACCTCTGGCGACGGCAGTTCGGTGCGGATCCGGGCGTCATCGGCCGCGAAATACGGCTCAACGGCAAGCCTCACATGATCGTCGGCATCATGCCGCGCGGTTTCGGCTATCCCTCGGAGACGGAGCTGTGGCTGCCGATGCCGGTACCGATGACGCTGGCGCGATGGGAGGCATTCCGTGGGTGGATGCCGACAACATACATTGCGCGGCTGGCGCCGGGTGCGACGACTGCGCAGGCGGAAGACCGCCTGACCACCCTGATCCGCCGGTTCCAGAAGCCCGAACAGCGCGCGGCCCCGCTCGAGGACGGACCCGTCGAGCGGTTCCGCGACGTGCTGGTCGGCAATCGCAGAACGGCGCTGCTCGTGCTGATGGGTGCTACGGCGCTCGTGCTCCTCGTCGCATGCGCCAACGTGACGAACCTGCTGCTGTCGCGCGCGAGTGCGCGGCGTGACGAGATCGCACTGCGTGCAGCGCTCGGCGCGAGCCGTGGCAGACTGGTGCGCCAGCTACTCGTCGAAAGTGTGGTGCTCTCGACCACCGGCGCGGCGGCCGGCGTCATCCTCGCCTGGGTAAGCCTCGGCGCGCTGAACGCGCTGACGCCCGCAGCGATGGCCGGTACCGTGCGCGCGACGATCGACGTTCGTGTGCTCCTGTTCTCCCTGGCAGCCGCACTCATCACCGGCGTGGGCTTCGGGCTGTGGCCCGCTGTGGGGGCTTCAGCTGCTGATGCCGGCGAGACCATGAAGAACGGAAATGCCGGCGAGGCAACGGTGCGTGAAGGGGCACGGCTGCGGCGCGCGTTCGTGATTGCGGAGGTCGCACTGGCACTGATGCTCGCCGTCGGTGCCGGCCTGATGCTGCGCAGTCTGCAGACGCTGCTGTCCACCGATCCGGGTATGAAAGCAGACGCAGTCGCGACACTCGAGCTTACATTGCCGCGCGCGACGTATCCGACGGCGGCGGCGAGGAGCGTCTTCTACGACGCAGTTCTCGAGCGGCTGCGCTCGGCGCCGGGTGTCGAAGCCGCCGCGATCGTCAATGAGCTTCCCTTGCGCGGCAAGTCGAGCATCTCGGTAACTGCGCGCCGCGAGGGTGCGCCTCCAGCAAGCATGGAGGAGATGAAGTTCGCGCAGCTGCTTCACGTCACGTCCGACTACTTCAATGCGATGGGGATCCCGCTCATACGGGGAACAGGTTTCAGTGCATCGCCTGACACGGCACGGCCAGAGGTCGTGATCAACAGGACACTCGCGGCGGAGCTGTGGCCCGGGGAGAACCCCATCGGCCAGCGCATGGCGAGCATGTTCGGCGACGGGGGTAAGGGTCCGGTCGTCGTCGGCGTTGTGGGCGATGTGAGCGCGGGATCCATCGAATCGGAACCTACTGCGCAGATGTACTACCCGGCGGAGACATCGCCGCCGTCGAACGCGGCGATCGTCGCACGCGGCGGCCTGAACCCGCGTGTACTCGCCGGTCGGCTCCAGTCCGCGGTGCGCGCCGTTGATCCGTCGCAGGCCGTATACAATGTGCGGCCGATGACAGAGGTGATATCGAGCGCGATCGTGCCACGCCGGGCGAATACCATCCTGATCACGACGTTCGGCATCATCGCGGTCGTGCTTGCGGGTGTCGGCGTGTATGGAGTCATTGCCTTCGCCGTGGCCCGCCGCACGCGCGAGATCGGGATCCGCGTCGCGCTGGGCGCCAGGCGCTCCGACGTGCTGTCACTCATCATGCGCGAAGGGCTCACGCTCACACTGGTTGGCATTGGTATCGGGCTCGCGGGCGCGTGGGCGCTGAGAAAGGTCATGGCAAGCCTGCTGTACGGCATCGCTCCGTCGGATCCGCTGACGTTCGCGGGCGCGGTCATCGCGCTCGTAGTCATCGCGCTCTCGGCGATCCTGCTGCCCGCCCGGCAGGCACTGCGTGTCGACCCTGCACGAACGATCCGGATGACGTGAGGGCGCTGAAAGCCGGAACATCCCTCCCCACCTGACGGCCTGATGCTGCTTGCCTAGCTATCACTTGCCAATCTAGTGATAGCGGCAGGAGCAGTATGGCGTATGTCGATCCTGCATGTCCCTGCCGGTCTAGTGTGGCAACTTCCAATTCGTGTCCTAGGCTCCGTTCTGGTCACCCGTATTTGCGAATGCGATCTTCGGACCATCGAACGGACTCGTCCTAGTGCCTCTGGGCGTCAGTGCACGCACCGTCGCTCGAGAAGCCATCCCAGTAGACCCACATCCAGCCTTGCGTGTTGGTCACAATCGTCATGCAGTCGCGGGGACCGCTCGAATCCTCAGCTTTGAGGTTCGCATCAGTCGCGGCGTCGGCCAACTAAACGAAGATCTCGTAGCCGGAGGCACTTACGTTCAGTTATGCACGATGTCGCCCATGATTTCGTACTCGTGCGCATCGAGAGCTGATGGTGGACCGGTGTGTCGGGCTGCGCTCGGCTCGGTCGCTGACAGATCAGCGCAGGCGCTCGCTGCTATCGCACTGGAAACAAGCGGGTATCGGGTGAGGCGATTCATGGGCAACGCCTGCGGCAGGATGGTCAGTTGGTACAGGCGACCCCAAGACCAACTATAAGCAAGAGGTGACAATCGCACATGACCAATTTCGGGGAACGGGCGCTTCGATTGGTCGTACTATCGTCAACGGCTATATACCAACGTTCGCGCAAACACTTGAGGGGAGCAACATCATAACATTTTGTTATAGGCCTAGATTAGCGTCATGTACGAAAACCGTACAAACAGCACGTCGCGCTGACGAATAGACCTATCAACGAGTTGCACTGTGGCGCAACCGCAACGGCAATCGCACCACTGCCAAGCCGCTCATACCTGCTCTGCGGACTACTTGATTTCGTACAAGTAGTTTCGCCATCGTAGCACCGACCGCCTGATCGCTCACGTCGCCACGCTTCGCTGCATCAGGCTCGGCGCCTTGCGCAGCGTTCTTGGACCGGACGGCTACCCGGCCGGTTGTACATGTCTCCTTGAGGAGGTTGAGATGCAAAAGAGCTGGAAGACTTTCCTGGGCGTGGCTGTAGTCGGCGCGATCAGCCTGGGCGCCGGTTCCCTTTCGGCAGAGCCGCCGGTAGGCGGGTGCGGTGACATTGTTCACGGCACGAAGGGCGGTGTAGACTGGCATGGTGGTCCCGGATTCAACTTCTCGGCAACGTGGTTCATCAGTAACTTTTCCAATACGCACACCGATGACAGGCAGGGGATCGCAAACCTCAGCTCGGGAGAGAGCACGAACCCCCCCACGCATGAGCAGCAGTGCGGCGCGTGACGTGTTGCTGAACGCAGTGATAAGCGCGTTCACCAGCGGGCGGCCTTATAGGGCCGCCCGCTCGGGTGTCCTGCTGGCCATAGTATTGGGATGCTCCGGTCAGACTGATGCACCGGAGCAGCCCCATACCCTCGGAGACTCCGGGGTATCCGAGGAGGGCAACGGCCGAGTCGACTGGCCAGATTCGATCGCGGACGACACGGTAATCATTTCGGCGGCAGACCTTCGGGACGCACCGACCTATCGTCCAACGCCAGACTTGTCCCTCGGCTCCGGCCGCGGCGGCGAGCAGGATGAGTTCGGGGTTATTGGCGGCGTCGCCATTGACGGTGAGGGTCGCATCTACGTATGGGATACTTACTCGTACCGGATTAGAGTTTACGCAAAGGATGGGACCTTCATCCGCGATATCGGTCGAAAGGGGACTGGACCAGGAGAGTTCAAGCGGCCGACGGGAACTTCGGAGTGGCAGCCCCTGAATGGAATTGCCATATCGCATGATACCTTGTTTGCACTCGACATGCGCTTGCATGCGTTCGACACAGCCGGGGCATATCTGGTGTCCAAGGATATGGAACTGCCGATCTACAATTCGAATAGTATCACTGCTACGCCCTCAGGTCTTGTACTCGTTTTCGCCCTTTCACGCCAGTCCACGAAAAGGGCGCTGCAGATGTTAACTGCCGATTTTTCTCGCGGAGTGTCGGTCGATTCGTTTGTGGCAACGCAGTACTTTCACGAGTATGGTGACCCATTACATAGGCCCATTCTGCCACATGCGTTTTTGCCGTATAACATCGGGGTAAATGGCATGTTCTATTTTGCCGTTGGTGACAGTTTCCATGTCGACGTCAGGCGCGCAGACGGGCATGTAGCGACGTCTTTTATCGCCGATGTAGCCAAAGTCCCGGTAAGTAGTTTCGATAGGAAGGATTTCCTTGAAGCTGTCCAGGAGGACATGTTTCGCTTAACAGGTGGGTCAGCAGATGATTTTGAACGCTCGGTCGCGTCCGACTTACGCGCTTGGTATGCAAAGCGGCCCTTCGACGGCACGCGCCAAGCCATCTCGGCAATCATTATCTCCGAACGAGGCGACTTTCTGCTGGAACGACCGGACCTCACGAAACGACCGTATCGGCGGTACGACCAGACAGAACTATCCACGTGGACTCTTCTCAACTCGCGGGGCGTCGTAAAGTCGCACATTGAGCTCCCAATCAGCTTTTTGCCGAAAGTCTTTACCAATTGTACGGTAGTCGGCGTTCGCTACACTGAAGACGGAACGGAACTTCTGCAGCGATTTGAACTCGCAGATACTGGCTGTGTCATTTAGTCGCTATGCGCGACGTACAGACCCTACCGCCAAGGCGCGGAAAGCCGGAACATCCCTCACCACTTGACGGCCTGACGCTGCATGCCTAGCTATCACTAGTCTACCTAGTGATAGCCTGCAGGAGCAGCATGTCGAGACTCATTCTCTGGATTCGAGCCAATTTGTTTCGCGGCCGCTACGAGCGCGAAATGCGCGACGAAATGGCCGCGCATCTCGATCGGGCGACGCAGCAACTCGTCGCCCGTGGGATGCGGCCGCCGGACGCGCGCGTTCAGGCCGAACGTGATTTCGGCAACGTCGAGTTCCTGAAGACGGAGGGGAGGGACGCGCGCGGCACGCTCTGGCTGGATGCGATTCTTGCCGACACGCGGTTCGCGTTCAGGCAGTACGGCCGCCGGCGAGGCACCGTTTTCATGATGTTCTGTGTGCTGGTGTTCGGCATGAGTCTCAGCACGCTTCTGTTCACGGGGCTGTTTGCCTACACGAAGCAGGCGCCGCCTGGCGTGGAAGTCAATGACCTGGTCCGCATCCGCGGGATCCAGGACGCGCGTGAGTATGGGCGAAGCGGGCGACGGTTTTCCGAGACCGAATACCGCGCCTACACACAGCTCCCGCAGTTCCAGGATGTCGTCGGTCATATCGACAACCCGGTGTCCTTCACCCCTGTCGTCGATGCGGAGAACGGCGCGCGCCAGGGTACTGTGACATTCGTGTCTGCCAACTATTTCCGCGTCCTGAACGTTCGTCCGGTCATTGGCGGCGGGCTGGGAGCCTCGCCTGACCGTGCGACGATTGCGGTGCTGACGGACGTCGCATGGAAGAAGTACTTCGGGCAGCGGTCCGATGTCATAGGGTCGACCGTCTCGATCAACGGTGTCGATGTCACCATAGTCGGAGTTGCGCCGCCCGCGTTCAACGGCGTGAGCGGCAGGTCCGACATGGACAAGTGGGAGCCGATCGCGTGGATGCCGCTCGCGGCGAAGCTCGTGATCGCGCCGGGTATCGAGCCGCGCTACATCGTTGTCGCACGCCTGGCGGACGGTGTGAGCAGGGAAGCGGCGACGGCGGCGGTGAACGCAGTCGCAGCCAACAGCATGACGGCGGAAGAGCGATCCACCAATACCCGTGCGGGCGCCGAGGTGGTCCCCATGCTTTCGCTCAATCTCAGTCCCGACTTCGACGAGAGCGTGCGGTTCATCTGGGTGTTCATGGGCGCGATTGCGGGTCTCGTGCTGCTGCTCACCTGCGCGAATGTGAGCGCCCTGCTCACCGGCCTGGCAGCTTCGCGACGCCACGAGATTGCCGTCCGGCTGTCGCTCGGGGCCAGCAGGGGACGCGTGATCCGTCAGCTCCTGACCGAAAGCGCGACACTCGCGGTCATCGCCGGGTGTGCAGCGCTCGCGGTGGTTGCCGGAACAGTCAGGCTCGCAATGTCCCTGGTGCCATACCTGTCGGTCCCGCTCGAGATCACCTGGCCGGCCACCACATACACGTTTGCGGTCGCGCTCGCCGTCGGCGGGTTGTTCGGTCTGTCACCGGCACTTCATGCGACGCGCATCGCGCTCTCGAACGTCCTGCGCGATTCGGGTACCGGCGTCGCGTCCTCCAGCTCTAAGCTGCAGCGCGGCCTTGTCGCAGCGCAGCTCGCATTCACGCAGCCGACCATTGTCGTGCTGACCGCGCTGATCATTGCGATCGTTGCGCACATGCAGACACAGCGCTCCGACATCGCCGACCGCATTGTCATGGTATCCGTCAGGACGCCCGGCTACACCGAGAACGGCGCCAGTCCGGAGCTGATGACGCAGCAGCGCGAGCGGCTTCACGCCGTCGCCGAAAACGTGGGCGGGATGCCGGGCGTGCAGCACGTCGCACTCGATGCAGCGCCGCCGTTCTGGAATGACTTCGACGTCGCCGACCGTGCCGCCCCGACCAGGCCGATCAAACTGCGGCCCTGGGGCGCCTCACCGGAATACTTCGACGTCATGGGGCTGCCCATCATCGCCGGGCGCACGTTCCATCCATCCGAAGCGACGGACTCTTCTTCGAGAGCGACGCAAGTCCCCGTAATCATCGCTGCGGACCTCGCCGCGAAGTTGTGGGGCGGGAGCGACGCGCTGGGCAGGAGAATCGAGCCGCTCGACACAGCGCTCGCACGTCGCGAGCTCGTCGTCGTGGGCGTGATCGACGATCCGCTCGTGGCGGCCAATCGCAAACCGAACGAGCCGTATCGGATCTACTTCACGCCGGACACGACGTGGGCGCAGGACATGGTCTATGTCCGCACGGCGACCTCCGCTACGCCTCTACTGCCCAAAATCCGGTCGACGGCGCTGGAGGCCACGCGCGGGGGTGTGATCGGACTGCGGACAATCGCGCAGGACGATGCGGAGAGCGAGCGCACCACGCGGGCGATGGCGGCGGGAGCCATGGGTGCGGGCGCCATCGCTGTGCTCCTGTCCGCCCTCGGCCTCTATGCTGTCATCTCATTCGCCGTCGGCCAGCGCACGCAGGAGATCGCGGTGCGCATGTCGCTCGGCGCGCGCAGCGGACAGATCGCCAACGTCTTCCTCGGTGAGGGCCTGCGGCTTGGCGGGGTCGGAATGCTGATCGGGCTGCCGTTCGCACTATTCGCCCTGATCACGCTGCGGGTGCAGCTGAATCTCGAGAATATGCCGATCGCTCCGGTCACGCTGCTCGCGACATTCGCCGTGCTGCTTGTCGCCGCGCTGTCGGCATGGATGCCGGCGCGGCGCGCAGCCGCGGTCAACCCGGCGGAAAGTCTGCGGCAGGGGTAGCCTGCGTCAGTCGTGCCGGAGCGCGCTCATGGGGTCGATCCCGGCAGCGCGCTTCGCGGGGACCGCACTCGCCGCCGCGGCGACGGTAAAGACGAACATCACGCCCGCGAGATACGTCGTGCCGTCGAACGGGGTGATGCCGTAGAGCCGGGCGGCGATGAAATGGCTGAGATAGACGGCCGCGCAGATCCCGATGACGACGCCGATGGCGGCGAGGGCAAGACCGTTCTCGACGACGCGTGAAATGAGTGCGGCGGGCCGGGCGCCAAGTGCGGCGCGCACGCCGATCTCGCGGGTGCGCTCGAGCACCATGTAGCTGAGCGTGCCGTACAGACCGAGCATGGACAGGATGATGCCTGTGACGGCGAGTGCGACGGCGAGGTTCGCGACGAAGCGCTGTTCTGCGATCTGGTCATCGACGCGCTCGGCCAGTGTGCTGAGGCCATATACCGGAAGCGCGGGGTCGAGCGATTGCACGACGTCGTGGATGGCGGCCGTGACGCGTGCGTTGCTGTCACGGCCCTTGACGAACACGGTGAACTGTCCGGTGACCCAGCCCTGCGACCACGGCTGGAAGAACATCAGCGGCTGGCGCCCCTCGAGATCCGAGATGCGGGCATCCTTCACGATCCCGGTGATGGTGACCGGGATGTCCGTCCGGTCGTGCAGCAGGATGGTGCGGCCGATCGCGCGTTCGGGCAGCACGCCCGGCAGATAGTTCTTCAGCGCAGCCTCATTCAGCATCCCGACCGCCGTGGCCGACGTGTCGCGGTTGAGCCAGTCGGCGGTGAACACTCTACCTGCGACGAGCGGCAGGCCGAGCACGTCCAGGAGGGCGGGCGACATCTGGACGCGGCGCGTGTACACGCGCTCCCGCTTCGCCGCGTCCGGCAGTGACGGATCCACACCGATACTGGCCGCAAACGTGAACGGGTCGAACACGCCGTGGTCCATGATTGCGGCACTGCGGATCGCGGGCTGCTTCTGCAGCTCCGCCACCAGGTTGCGCAGGAACGTGGTCGTGCGCGCAGCGTCATAGCCCTGGAGCTCGGGATCCACTGAGAACTGCACCACGTTCTGTGTGTCGAAACCGAAGTCGATGTGGCGGAGGTTCCACGTCGTCCGCGCGAGCAGTCCGCTCCACACCACGAGAACAATGGAGAGCGCGACCTGCGCAACGACGAGCGCGGAGCGGATGCGGTAGGAGCGCACGGTCCCGCTGCGCGCAGCGTGCAGCAGAATGGAGCCGCGTGTGCGCAACGCCAGGAACGCGGGCACGACACCGGCCAGCAGTGCAGCAGCGAGTGCAGTCGCGACACTTGCGATCACGACCCACTGCTGGAGGTGGATCCCCTCGAGCGAGATGCCGGTGCTCGTGATCGCCGTCCGTCGCAGGAATCGCAGCGCCATTACGGACAGTCCGACTCCCAGTCCAGCGCCCGCCACTCCCAGCAGCAGGCTCTCGAGCAGGCGCTCCCGGACGACACGCGATGCACTCGCGCCCAGGGCGCGCCGAACCGCCGTCGCATTGGATGTGGACGTGCTGCGCGTCAGGCCGAGGTTGGCGACGTTCGCGCACGTGAGCAGCAGCAGCGCGAGCGCCGCAATGCCCACGATGCGCAGTGTGCGCGCGACGCCGGCGCGCTGCGAGACCGGAAGACCGATGCCGTCATAGCCGTGGAACGTCATCGGCCCCATGAACGAGTATGGCCGGCCGGACTGCGCGATCAGCGGAATCGCGGTGTTCATGTCATCCGCAATGCGCTTCGTGGCCACGCCTGCCTTCCGGCGCGCGACCAGCGTCGTCCAGACCTGCGCACCGCCGTCCGTCAGGATGCCGGGCACATGCACGAGCGCTGGCAGTGTCGAAGCAGGCAGCCAGATGTCCGTGACGCCCGGCACCTTCGT
>DASUXU010000184.1:0-5264 GCA_036377735.1 Longimicrobiales bacterium | reverse complement strand
TCTCAACAAAATCGACTCTGCACAGATCCGCCTGCGCGGCATGCTCTGGGACCGCGGCTATGGTGATGCCATCGTCGAGGACACCATGCGCATCGATGCGGCTACGCACACGGCCGCACTGCGCTTCCATATCGATCCCGTGCATCTCACGACGATCGACAGTCTGCGCATCGAAGGCAATGAGGGCGTCTCGGACACGACCATCGTTCGACTCCTCGGGCTCCGCCGCGGCCAGCTCTACAAGCGCACGGACATGACCGCGGCACAGCGGCGCGTCTACGAGTCCGAGATCTTTCGTCAGACGCTCGTTGATGTAGAAGAAACAAAGGACAGCGCAAAGACGGTTGTAGTAACGGTGCGCGAGGCCGGGTTCACCGCGGTGCGGTTCGGTCTCGGCTTCAATACCACGCAGTACGGACAGGGCGAGGCGAGACTCACGCGCTACAACTTCCTCGGCGGCGCACGACGCCTCGATGTCCGCGGCGCCGTCGGCAACCTCGCCGCGAAGCAGTTCTATGGAAAGTCGTTTTTCGGCAGCGGCGTCCCGAACGGCATCACGAAGGATATCGACCCCGCGTTCCTGAATCCGACGTGGGAGGTCGGTGCAACGCTCACGGAGCCGTTCGTCTTCGATGCGCGCGCGTCCGCGGGTCTGGGTTTCTCGACGCACCGGCGCAGCATTCCCGGCATCGTGATCGACAAGGGCTTCGCGGGCAACGCATCCCTGACGTGGCGGTTCGCCGACCGCGTTCCCGGCAGCATTGGCTACATGTACGAGCGCACGGACATCGACGCCGGCGACCTGTACTTCTGCATCAACTTCGGTGTGTGCGAGCTGCGCACGATGGGCGCACTGCAGGCGCCGCACTCGCTTTCGCCGATCTCCGTGTCCGGCCATGCCGAGCGCGCGGATGACGCCCTCGCCCCGACGCGCGGCTACAGCGCGCGGCTCGATCTCGAGCACGCATCCACGTTCACCGGCTCCGACTGGCGCTACAACCGCGCGCAGGCCGAGGCCAACTACTACATGCCACGCCGCCGCTCCGTCCTCGCGTTCCACGTGCGCGCCGGCTGGGTCAACCCGCTCGAGAGCACGCGCGTCGCAGTCGGTCTCGAGGAGGACAGCGAGTCCACCACCGGGATCCTGCACCCGCGCAAGCGCTTCTACGCCGGCGGTGCGCGCTCGGTGCGCGGTTTCGCGGAGAACCAGCTCGGGCCCCGCGTCCTGACCATCGATCCGGTCCGGCTCCTGAAGCGCGACGATGACACCGACCCCGCGGACCTCTGCACCATCGCCACGATTCGCGACGGCACATGCGATCCAAACGTCGCACGCTCGAACGAATTCATTCCCCGGCCGCTCGGCGGCAACACACTGCTCGAGGGCAGCATCGAGTACCGCTTCCCGCTGACTGCGAAGATCAAGGGGGCGGTGTTCGTCGATGCGGGCCTGGTCCGCGGCCAGCGACTGAACCTGCCGCCCGGCAACCGCGGCGCGATCACGCCCGGCTTCGGCGTGCGCTACGGCTCCCCGATCGGTCCGGTCCGCGTCGACCTGGGTATCCGTCCCGGGCTCGCTGAGGAAGCACCCGTCGTCACGCAGTACGTCGACGACAACGGCGAGCTCCAGATCGTGCAGCTCCAGACGCCGCTGCGCTACGACCCGCTCAAGGACTCGAAGGGATTTCTGAGTCAGATCACGAGCCGGCTCCAGCTCCACCTCGCGATCGGTGAGGCGTGGTAATGAGGCGCTGGCAGAAGGGGTCTCTCATCGGACTTGGCGTAGTGATCGGCGTGCTCCTGGTGATCATCTTCGTGCTCACGCAGACTGACTTCGGCCGCACCCGCATCCGCACGTTCGGACTCGGCCAGCTCGCCAGCCGCGTCCACGGCATCGTCTCGATCGGCGACGTACACGGCAATCTGCTTTCCGGCGTCACCATCGAGAACGTGGTCATCACGGACAGCGCCGGCGGGCCGTTCCTGCGCGCCGACACCGTCGAGCTGCGCTACTCGCTGACGTCGCTGTTCCGCAAGCACATCAACCTGCACGACGTCAGACTGGTGCGGCCGATCATTGTGATCGATCAGCCGCCCGGCCAGAAGTGGAATTTCGAACGGCTCTTTCCAGGCGACAGCGTGAAGGCGCTCACGGACACGGTTCGCGGCTTCGGCGACTGGATCCGCATCGACGACATGACACTCGAGGACGGCACGGTGTACGTCCGCCGGAACTGGCGGCCGTCGCGCACACTGACAGGCTCTGCACTCGAGCGGCAGATCGCGCGCGCGTTGTCCGAGACCAACCGCGAGCACATCGTGCGCGTGCCGGGCGGGTTCCAGGCACTGTCGGAGTTCCGCCAGGTCAATGCCGAGCTGCCCCTGGTGCTGTTCGCTGACCCGGACAGCGCGGCGCGGGTCGTGGACATCGCCCGGATGAGCATGACGGCGTTCCCGTTCCGGCCGCCGCCGGCGCAGGTGAAGAACCTGACCGGTCGGGTGCGGATCGGCGCGGACACGGTCTGGTTCGAGCGCATGCACGTCTCGCTGCCCGGCTCCGAGCTCGCGCTCAATGCCACGTACGGCCTGAAGAACAACATCGTGAATGGCCGCGTGCGTGCGGACACGGTGTCGTTCCAGGACCTCCGTTTCATCCGGCCGTCGCTGCCCACCGGCGGCGGACACATGGACCTGGCGATCGCGCGTGCACGCGGGGAGACGCGCGCAGTCTTCACGAACATGGACGCACGCGCGGAGGGCGCCCATGTACGCGGCTCCGCGGACGTGCAGATCGGGTCTCAGTTCCGCCTCGGCAGCAGCAACCTCGCGTTCGAGGGCGTGGACACCCGCCTGATCGAGAAGCTCCTGCCGGGTACGGACGTGCCGGTGGATGGCGTGATGAACGGCGAGGTGAAGCTCGCCGGCGGCAACGGCCAGTTCGATGTGGACGGCTGGACGCTGTTCCGTGACCGCGCCGGCGTCGCAAGCAGGATCAGTGCTGACGGCATGATCACGGACCGGCCATCGGGGATGTTCGCGCGCAACCTCGATCTGAGGTTCGACCCGCTGCAGGTGAGTCTGCTGCGCACGCTCAGGCCAGACCTCCCGATCACCGGCGCTATCACCGGTCGCGCGACCCTCAACGGAAATCTCAACGAGCGCTTCGACGTCGATGCGGACGTCACGCACAACGATCCGCGCTTCGGCCGGTCTCACATCCTGGCCGTGGGCGACCTCGATGTCAGCGGTGAGTTCACCACGCGCGGCCTCCGCCTCCGCTTCGATCCGGTACAGGCTGCGCTGATCCGCGCATTCCAGCCGGATGTCGCACTGACAGGCCAGGTGACCGGCCGTGCGAACATCGCGGGGAACCTCGGGTCGCGCTTCGACGTGGACGCAGACCTGATCCACACTTCGCCGTCGACCGGCCGCTCGCACGTGATTGCGAAGGGCGAGATCGGCCTGCGCGGCGGGCTCTCGACTCGCCGGCTCCTCATTCAGCTCGACCCGCTCCAGATGCGCGTCGTCCAGACCTTCGCCCCTGAGTTCGACCTCGCCGGCCAGATCTCCGGCCGCGCGACGCTTTCGGGAGAGCTGGCTCGTGGATTCAGTGTCGACGCCGACCTGGTGCACACCGGCGGCGGCACCGGCCGCTCGCGGATCCTGGCGGTTGGTGACGTGCTCACTGCCGAGGGCTTCCGCGCGCGCAACCTGCGCGTCCGCATGGACCCGCTCCAGGTCGCACTGCTCAAGCAGATCGCGCCGACCCTGCCGATCGACGGGACCATCAGCGGCCGCACCACGGTGAACGGCTCGCCGTCATCGCGCCTTGCTCTGACCGACATGGACGTCACGCACGACGGCAGCACCGGCATCAGCAGCCTGACCGGCGACGCCGAGCTCACGTTCGCGAACGGCCTGCAGTACGTGGACGCGACCGTACGCGCGCACCCGCTGTCACTCGCGACCGCAGGCCTGTTCGCGCCGTCCGCCGGACTGCATGGCAGTGCGACCGGCACGATCATCGCCCGCGGCAATCGCAGCAACATCGACTTCACCACGGACGTCGTGGTCGCGGGTGGCGGCGCCATTTTCGCCCGCGGCAATCTCGCGCTGGGAACAATGCGCTACGATGTGAGCAGCACGCTGCGGGACTTCGACCCGTCCGCGGTCAGCATGCGCGCACCGGTCGCCGCACTGACCGGACGGGTCACGGCTGTCGGGACCGGCACGAATCCGGAGACCATGCGCGCCCGCATCGATGCGGCGCTCGTGGACTCCCGTCTGTCCGGTACCCCTGAGGTCGACAGCACTCGGTTCACTACTACAATTGCAGACGGCCTGGCGACAGTCGATCGCGGCCACATCGCGCTCGCGTCCGCGCGCGCCGAGATCACCGGCAGCTTCGGCCTGGTGCCGTACCGCAACGGCACGCTGCGCTACACGGTCGAGGTGGACACGCTCGCACAGGTCGTCGCGCTCGCACAGGGCGACAGCACGATCGTCTATCCCCGACCGCTGCCGCAGCTTCGGCGGGTGGAGCAGGCGCGCGCGGACTCGGTTCGTATCGCACGGGCCACTGAGGTGGAGCGCGCCGCGACCGGGTCGCCGCCGCCGCCCACGCTTGACGTCGACTCGCTCCGCCCGATCCCGCGCGACACCATCGCCGGGTCGGTACGCGCGGAGGGTACACTGACGGGCAACATCAAGCGCTTCGACGCCGAAGGGACCGCGACACTCCGTGATGTACTGTATCGCGGCAATGCCGTGCAGAGCGGCGACGTCGCATACAAGGTCACAAATGCGCCGACCCAGCAGCTCGGCATCACGCTCAATGCCGACCTGGATGGCGTGGTCGCCGGCGGTTTCGCGTTCGACAGTGCGACCGTGGATGTGGACAACCGCGGCGGCTGGAAGCAGGGAACGGGCACCGCGGACATCGCGGTGTTCCAGGACAATGACCGCGACTACCGCCTCAGCTCGGAGTTCGTGCTCGCGCTCGACCGCAGGGAAGTGCGGCTCAACGAGCTCGTGATGCGCTTCGACAGCACGGTCTGGGAGAGCACACGACCGGGCGCGGTGAGCTGGGCGGCGTCCGGCGTCGAGCTGCGCACCATCGACCTGCGCAACCAGCGCGGCGGTCACCTGTATGCCGACGGCCGCGTCCCGCAGGAGGGATCCGGCGACCTGACGCTCGACATCGACTCGCTCCAGATCGGAGACATCACGGCGCTCCTCCAGGACACCGCGAATACGCGCGGCCT
>DASUXU010000183.1:0-5334 GCA_036377735.1 Longimicrobiales bacterium | reverse complement strand
GGTCTACGGCGCGCATCGAATGCTGCGTTGGCCTCGCGCCAGCCGCCGGTGATGGCGTTCACGTCCATGCCGTCGAGGATCTGCGGCCGGATGCGTGGGTTGCCGGCCAGGCGGTCGAAATGCGCTGCGCGGAACTGCAGGCTGTCCGGATGCAGCTTCCGGATCTCCACGAGTGCTGCAATTGCGGTGACTGTCGGATCGTATGTGCTGCGGTCCGTGACCGTGAACCGCAGCCCGCGCACTTCGGTGGAGGGATATTTTCCGTCGCCCGGCTTCTCGGGCGTGAAAGTGACGGGCTCGATGCGCACACCGGGCAGTCCGCGCCGCGCCAATGCGGCTGCGACGGCGGTATTGTCGAGCCATGGCGCGCCGATCTGCTGGAAGGCGAGGGGCGTGCCCCGCCCGGCGGAGAGGTTGGTCCCCTCGAACAGGCAGGTGCCCGCATAGTGCGCGGCGCTCTCGAGCGACGGCATATTGGGCGAAGGCGCACGCCATGGGAGGCCGGTGTCGTCGAACCACATCGTGCGGCGCCAGCCGCGCATCGGGACAACGACCAGGTCCGCGCCGATGCCGTATTCCGTGTTGGCGAAGCGGGCCAGCTCGCCGATCGTCATGCCGTAGCGCATGGGCACGGGCTCGAGTCCGACCAGGCTGGAGAGTGCTGGCTCCAGGATGCTGCCCTGCACGAGCACGCCGCCGATCGGATCGGGGCGGTCAAGCACGACGAACTTCACGTGATTCTCCGCCGCCGCGCGCAGTGCATGCACCATGCTCCACGCATACGTATAATACCGGACGCCGACGTCCTGGATGTCGAAGACCAGTGCGTCGATGCCGCGGAGCATCTCCGCGGTCGGCCTGTTGGTCTGGCCATAGAGCGAGTGGACGGGCAGGCCGGTGGCGGCGTCGACGTCACTGCTGATCTGCACGCCCGCTTCGGCCTCGCCGCGGATGCCGTGCTCGACGCCGAACAACGCGACGAGGTCGAGCGCAGTGCTCTCGTGCAGGACGTCGATCGTGCTGCGAACGCCGCGTGGCGTCACGACGGTGCCGGTGTGATTCGTGATGAGACCGACGCGAAGGCCGCGCAGCGGCGCGAAATCTTCAGCGATCAGGACCTGCGCACCGGACATGACTGCGTCTTCCGAGGGCGCCTGCACAGGGGCGGCTGGCGCGCCGACTGCCACGGCTGACGCGGGGGTGGATGCGGGTGCGCACGCGGATCCGAGCAGTGCGATCGCAAACACGAGGGAACAGCAGGGGTATTCAGGTCGGGGCGTGGATGCACGCTGCATGGTCACCAATCGATGAGGAACCACGGATGATCCGGAGTTGCATGCCGGTCGAGGCGCTCAAGGTACACCGGTACTGGCTTCACCGCCTAGCCCGGCTGCCCATGGTGGCCGTCCTGTGCGCGGCGTGCGCTGCGCCCGTGCAGATCCCGCCCGTGGTGATCAACCCGTTCACGCCCCTTCCCGAGGCGCCCCCAGTGGCACCCTGGCCGGTTCCGCCCCGGCCGGGCGTATCGCCAGCCGCAGAGGCGGGCATGAACCAGGCGTCGCTGGACTCGCTGGACGTGATCATCCGTGATCACGTCGCGAAGGGCGCGGCGCCGGGTGCTTCCATCGCCGTGGGACGGCATGGCAAGATCGTGAAGCTGCAGGGCTACGGTCTGCTGGATGCCCGCCTGCAGTTCGGCTCGGTCAACGACTCGACGCTCTACGACCTGGCGTCGCTCACGAAGGTGATCGGCACCACGACAGCCGTAATGATGCTCGTGGACGCCGGCATGATCGACCTGGACGCGCCCGTCTATCAGTACATCCCGGAGTGGGAGGGCAATCCCACGCGGGACGCGGTGACCGTGCGGAACCTGCTGCTGCACAACTCGGGTCTCGCCGCAGGCGGCAACCTCTACCGCACCGCGCGCGGTCCGGCCTCGTATCGCTCCGCCATCGCGCGCAGCGACCTCGTCTATCCGCCTGGGACGCGCACGGTCTACAGCGATTACGGCGCGATCCTGCTCGGCGCGATCGTCGAGCAGGTGTCCGGCCAGACACTCGATGCATTCCTGCACGACCGCCTGTTCGCACCGCTCGGCATGACGGACACGGGCTTCAATCCCCTGCAGTGGGCGCCGGGGACGACAGTGGCCGTGGGCGCCGCGGACACGCGGCCGGAGGCATTGCCGCCGTCATCGCCGCTGCTCAAGCGCATCGCGCCGACCGAGTGGGACAGCACGTTCCGCGCGCGCCAGATGCAGGGCATCGTGCATGACGAGAATGCGTATGCGATGGGTGGCGTGGCGGGTCACGCCGGTCTGTTCTCGTCCGCGCGCGACCTCGCAATCTTCGCGCAGCTCATGCTCAACCGCGGCACGTACGGCGGCCGCAGGTTCATCGAAGAGGCGACGGTGCGGGAATTCACGACCCGCGCGTCAGCCGCGAGCAGCCGCGCACTGGGCTGGGACACGCCCACGCCGAACTCGTCCAATGGCCAGTTCTTCACCGCATCCTCGTTCGGCCATACGGGGTTCACCGGCACCAGCCTGTGGATCGACCCGGAGCGGGATGTCTACGTGGTCCTGCTGACCAACAGGGTGAATCCCACGCGCTCCAACCAGAAGCACCTGCCGCTCCGGATCGACGTCGCGGACCAGGTCCAGCGCGCCATCGCCGACATGCCCGTTTACCCGAGGGTTGACCCGCCGCGCACCGGGGGCTCCCGCTAGTCTGCCGAGCCCGGTCCTTGCATTGCCGTCCGGCAGAACCACACCCAGACACAGGGACTCATGGCACACAACAACGAGAAGGTGCCGGTCGTCATTGTCGAGGAGTATGGCGACATTGCACGCCTCATCGCCGGCCGCATTGCCACACTCATCCGGACAAAGCGCGCCGGCGGCGAGAACGCCGTGCTCGGCCTCGCTACCGGATCCACGCCGATCGGCATCTACCGCGAGCTGATCCGTCTCCACAAAGAGGATGCTCTCGATTTCTCGAACGTGATCACGTTCAATCTCGACGAGTACTATCCGATGCCGCCGGAGAGCATCCACTCCTATCATCGGTTCATGTGGGAGAACTTCTTCGACCACATCAATATCGATCCGAAGAACGTCCACATCCCGCGCGGCGACGTTCCACGCGCGCAGGTCGATGCGCAGTGCCGCGAGTATGAGGCGGACATCCAGACTGCCGGCGGCATCGACCTCCAGATCCTGGGTATCGGCAAGACCGGCCACATCGGCTTCAATGAGCCGGGTTCAGGCGACGATTCGCGGACCCGCCTCGTACATCTCGACACGATCACGCGCAAGGACGCGGCGGCCGACTTCTTCGGCGAGGAGAACGTGCCGCGCGAGGCGATCACGATGGGCGTCGAGACCATCCTCAACGCGCGCGAGATCATCCTGATCTCGACCGGCGAGCACAAGGCGAAGATCATCCGGCGCGCGGTCGAGGGCGAGGTATCGCACGAGGTCGCCGCGACATATTTGCAGGACCATCCCAATACGACGTTCTACGTGGATGCATCGTCAGCCGGCGAGCTGACGCGCGTGAAGACGCCGTGGCTGCTGCGACAGGTGGAGTGGACGGCGCCGCTGATCGAGCGCGCGGTGATCTGGCTGGCGAACGAGACGCACACGCCGATCCTGAAGCTCTCGAGCAGCGACTACCGCGAGAACCACCTGAGTTCCCTGCTCGCGCGCTATGTTTCGGTCGATGTGCTGAACAAGGCCGTGTTCTCGCGGCTGTCCTACAAGGTCTGCGACAACTTCCGCCTGCCGCGGGAGCGCCGGACCATCGTGTTCAGCCCGCACCCCGATGACGACGTGATCAGCATGGGCGGCATGCTTCGCAAGCTGCACGAGAACGACAACGAGCTGACCGTCGCATACATGACGTCCGGTAACATTGCCGTGTTCGATCACGAAGTCCGCAGATATCTCGATTTTCTCCGACGCTTCAACCGCGATGCGCGCGCGTTTGCTGACGAGGCCGCGTTCGACGCAATGATCAGCCGTATCGAGCAGGCGCTCGCGAGCAAGGTACCGGGCGAAATCGACATCCCGGAGGTGCAGGACCTGAAGCGGGAAATCCGTGAGGCCGAGGCTGTGAGTGGTGTAGAGGCGCTCGGCATTGCGCGCTCCGCGTGCCGCTTCCTCAACCTGCCGTTCTACCAGACGGGCAAGGTGAAGAAGGACCCGGTCGGCCCCGCGGACGTGAAGATCATCCTGGAGCTGTTCCGCGAGACCCGCCCCGAGGTGATCTACGTGGCGGGGGACCTTTCGGACCCGCACGGCACGCACCGCATGTGCAAGGAGGCCATCGAGTGGGCGCTCGAGGAATACGAGGGGCCCCGTCCGCAGATCTGGCTCTACCGCGGGGCGTGGCAGGAGTGGCAGGTCTACGAGGCGGACGTCCTCGTGCCCCTCTCAAGGGAGGACCTCCGCCGGAAGATCTTCGCCATCTTCAAGCACCAGTCGCAGAAAGATGCGGCGCCGTTCCCGGGCGCGTATGATGATCGCGAGTTCTGGCAGCGCGTGGAGGCCCGGAACACCGAGACTGCGGCGGACCTCGACCGTCTCGGCCTGCCGGAGTTCCACGCAATGGAAGCCTTCGTCGTCATCCAGCCGGACGGCCGGCGTGGCATCGAGGGCGATCTCACGGATACCGCCTCCAGGCCACTGCTCGCGCTGGAATCGGTCTAACGCTCGGAGCACCTGTGGCATTGTGGGTGGGCATCGACGGCGGTGGTACGCGCACGACGGCAGTCGCGCTCGATGACACGGGTGCGGTCATCGCCCGCGTGGTCGGCGGCGCATCTCTCGTTCATCCCAACCACCCGCTGGACGGCGCCGGTCACCTCGCTGACATGGTGCGTCTCGTCCTGCGCGATGCCGGCAGCGATGCGCCGGCGCGCGGACTCTGCTGCGGACTCGCGGGCGCGGGTCGCGCCGAGGTCCGCGACGGCCTGCGCGGCGCACTTTCCAGGCTCGGGGTCGCGTCTCATGTAACCGTGATCGGCGATGCGGAGGCCGCGCTCTACGACGCGTTCGGCACGGGACCCGGCGCGCTCGTGATCGCGGGTACGGGATCCGCGGCGTGGTCCCGGAACGCAGGCCGTTCCGCGCGCGCCGGCGGGTGGGGCCGCCTGCTCGGCGACGAGGGGAGCGGCTACACGATCGGCCTGTCCGCGCTGCGTGCCGTGGTGCGCGCGTTCGACGGCCGCATCGGGCCGACTCTCCTGAGCACCGAGATCCTGTCGGCCATCGGCGTCGCCACGCCGGAGCAGCTGGTGCCGTGGGCCGCGGCCGCGAGCAAGGCGGAC
>DASUXU010000182.1:0-4783 GCA_036377735.1 Longimicrobiales bacterium | reverse complement strand
GTTCTCGTGACCGGCGCATCCGGTTTTCTCGGCCGTCACGTCACCGCCCACCTCGCCGATGCGGGATGGTCCGTAACGGGCGCTGTTCGCAGCCGCACCGCGCACGGCATACCGGCGGTGCATGTGACCGGAACGGAGACCGCTTCAGCGCTGCGGCCACTCGTGAAGGGCTGCACTGCCGTCGTCCACCTCGCGGGTCGTGCTCACGTCATCCGCGAGACCGCCGCAGATCCCGCGGCCGCGTTCCGGCTTGCAAACGCGGATCTCGCCGCCCGCTTCGCGCAGGCAGCGGACGCGGAGGGTGTGAAGGACTTCATCCTCATGAGCTCCATCGCCGCGGTATCGAACAGCGAGTCCACCACCGTGTCGGACGATCAGCCTGCTTCGCCCGACACGGACTACGGCCGCAGCAAGCTCGAGGGTGAGGACGCTGTGGAGCGGTGCGCTGCGGACACACACATGCGGGTGGTGTGTCTGCGCCCGCCCATGATCTACGGTGAGTATATGCAGGGCAATCCGCTGCGGCTGTTCCGACAGATCGTCCGCAGGCTGCCCGTACCCGCAGCGCGCCCGCCCGTGCTCCGCAGCATGATGTATGCAGGCAACCTGGCTGAAGCCGTGAGCGCGACACTTTCCGATGACCACGTACAAGGACGCTTCTGCGTTGCGGATCAGCCCGCGATGTCAGTCGACGCGTTCGTTCGCGGCGCCGCGGACGCCATGGGGGTGCGGGCGTTGCTGCTGCCGCTGCCGGCGTGGCTGCTGCAGCACGTGGGAACGCTTCAGCGAATGACACGGCCCCTGGTGGTCGACGACTCCCGCTTCCGCGGCGTATCGGGCTTCCAGCCACCTTACACGACCGATGACGCAATACGCCGGACAGCGGCGTGGTACAGCAGCTCCCAGGGAGAACCTTGAAGAGTCCGACTCATTATCTCGCGGCCGTGCGTGCCCAGAAGCACCCCGCACGCTTCATCACAGCACGCTTCCTCGCCAAAACGGGCCTCAGCCCGCTCTTCCGGATCAGAGGCGAGGGATTCACGCTGAAGTTCTTTCCGACCGCGATGTCATCCCTCCTCTGGGTCGACCCCGAGGACCGACAGGAAGATACCCATTTCTATCGCGCGTACCTGCGCGAAGGTGATGTCGTCGTCGACGCCGGTGCGAACATTGGACATCTCGCCCTGCTTGCTGCCACGCTCATCGGAAAGAGCGGGCGGGTGGACGCCATCGAAGCACATCCTCTGATTGCGCGTTATCTTCAGAAGAATGTCGACCTCAACAACGCGTCGCATGTGCACGTTCACGTGACAGCCGTCGGCTCCACGCCCGGCGCCATAACCTTCACTGACGCCGCGTCAGACGATCAGAACGCTGTGAGTACGGAAGGCCGCGGCGTCACTGTGCCCGTGACAACGCTCGATTCGCTCCTGGACAGTGCGCTCACCCGCGTCGATCTCCTGAAAATCGATGTCGAAGGCTACGAGCTGCATGCGCTGCGCGGCGCCACTGCACTGCTGCAACGCACTGCGTGCGTATACTTCGAATCGTGGGACCATCACTGCGCACGGTATGGAACCACGGCGGGCGATGTAATCGGTTTGCTGGAGGACAGCGGTTTCACAGTTTTCAATATGGACGACGAGGTCCTCGTGCGTATCGACCGTGGTCACCGTTCGGAGAAATGCGAAAATCTGGTTGCAGTGCGGAGTGTGGATCAGCTCTCGTCCCGCCTGACGGGTCCGGAAACGCGCTGGCGTGTGACTCGTTGAGTTCGTACATTATAACAGGTACATCCGGCGGCCCGCTGGCCTCTCAGGAGCCCGCCCGGTGGCGCCGCCGGACGGCAGAAGTGCGCTCCCAGCAAAGCTTTGGGACCAGTCGCAGGCCGTTCTCCGCCTGTTTGCGGGCACGTTTCTTCCCTACGTTCCGCCCATGGGGCCGGGGCCGGCAAAGCCCTGACCCATCAGAGGTCATCAGGGGGAGTATCAGTCGCACAGCAATGCGCGGGTGTCAGCACGATGAGTGAACACGGGAATGCCGCTGTCCGCGTCGTGCTGCACGCCGAATCGGACCGGATCGCAATGCGGAGCGCGCTGCAGACACGCGCGCCCGAGACGTTGCGTCGCCATGCATTGCGGGGTCTGCGCCGTGTCCTGCCGATCATAGCAACCGACTTCATACTGTTCGAGACGGCGGGCCTGCTGCTGCGGCTCGTGCGTGATTTCGGTGTGCTGGGACGGACTGTCCAGACCAACGTGGCGGCCATCGTCCCCGGCGGCTCCCTCGGCTCGGCGCATTTCATGGTCGCGCTCTTCCTGGGCCTGCTCGTCACGGGCACCTACGGCCGTGGCGACCAGCGGCATGACGTCGCCCGCCTGATCCAGGGCACCGCGCTCGGCGCGGCGCTCGCACTCTGGGACTCGATCTGGGTGCGCGGTCTGGACATCACGCTCATCCAGTTCATCATCACGACGGTGGGCCTGTCGACGGCCCTGATTGCGGGGCGTCACCTCGTCGTCATGCTGCTGGACCGGATGGATCGCCGCCGTGGTGCCGCGCGCACTCTGCTCGTCGGGCGGGTGAACGAGTGCAGCAGCGCCTGGGCGTCCAGCAACCTGCTGCGCCGCCGCCGGGACTACGAGGTGATCGGCGTGGCCGCGGTCGGTCTCCACTCGAGCTCACAGTCGCTGGGCGGTGTGGAAGACCTCGCGCATCTGATCGACGCACACGGCATCGAGACGCTCTACATCACGGGCGGCCTGAGCGAGCCGGACCTGGACCACGTGATCGACGTCGGTCTCGCCGCCGGTTGCGAGATCATCGCGTCGATGGGTGCGCTCAACAGCTCGGCCGTGATTCCAAAGATCGACTGGCATGATGGTGAGCCCGTCATCGCGCTGACCCGGCCGTCCTTCCAGGCGCGGGACCGTCTGCTGAAGCGCAGCCTCGACATCCTGCTGGGGACCATCACGTTGATCGTGACCGCGCCCCTGATGGCGTTGATTGCGCTTGCAGTCGTCACCACCTCGGAGGGACCGGCGCTCTTCCGCCAGGAACGCGTGGGCCGCGGCGGCCGCGTATTCCGGATCTACAAGTTCCGGACAATGCATCACGACGCCGAAAACCGGAAGGCCGCGCTGCAGTCGAAGAGCCTCTATGGCGACGCCAGGCTGTTCAAGGTCGAGAGCGATCCGCGCGTCACGCGCGTCGGCGCGTTCCTGCGGAAGAGCAGTCTCGATGAGCTGCCACAGCTCATCAACGTTCTCCGCGGGGAGATGTCCCTGGTTGGACCCCGTCCTCCGATCCCCTCGGAGGTCAGCCTCTATGAGGAGCGCCACTACTGCCGATTCGACGTCAAGCCGGGCATGACCGGGCCGTGGCAGGTGGGTGGACGCAACCTGATCCGGGACTTCGAGGAGGTCATCCGGCTCGAGAAGTCCTATATCCAGAACTGGACAATCATCCGGGATATCGTCATTCTCACCAAGACAATTCCTGCTCTGTTCAGAACGAACGAAGCGTATTAGGCACCCCTGAAGTTGAATAGCTGTTGATGAAGCGTGCGCTGATAACCGGCATCACCGGCCAGGACGGCTCGTACCTGGCCGAGCTGCTGCTCGAGAAGGGCTACGAGGTCCACGGCCTCATCCGCCGTTCCTCGAGCTTCAATACGGAGCGGATCGATCATCTCTATCGCGACCCGCACGATTCCACGGCGCGGCTGTTCCTGCACTATGGCGACCTGGCGGACGGCACGGTGCTGCGCCGCGTGCTGGAGAAGGTCGTGCCGGACGAGGTTTACAACCTCGGCGCGCAGAGCCATGTGAAGGTGTCGTTCGAGGAGCCCGAATACACCGCGGACGTCGATGCACTGGGCACGCTTCGCCTGCTCGAGTCGATCCGCGACTACTGCCACCGCGTGGACGGGCGGGTGCGCTTCTACCAGGCGGGCTCGTCCGAGATGTTCGGCGCGGCACCCGCGCCGCAGAGTGAGAACACGCCGTTCTATCCGCGCAGTCCGTACGCGGTCAGCAAGGTGGCCGCGCACTGGTACGCCATCAACTATCGCGAAGCGTACGGCCTGTTCATCTGCAACGGCATCCTGTTCAACCATGAGTCGCCGCGGCGAGGCGAGACGTTCGTGACGCGCAAGGTGACGCGCGCGATCGGCCGCATCCGCGCAGGGCTGCAGGACAAGCTCTACCTCGGCAACCTCGACGCCCGCCGTGACTGGGGCTTCGCAGGTGACTACGTCGAGGCGATGTGGCGCATGCTGCAGCAGGACGAGCCGGGCGACTACGTCGTCGCGACGGGCGAGAGTTACAGTGTGCGCGAGTTCCTCGAAGTCGCATTCGACCACGCCGGCCTCGACTGGCAGGATCACGTCGTCATCGATCCGCGCTATTTCCGCCTCACGGAAGTCGACCATCTCGAGGGCGACGCGACGAAGGCGAGGACGCAGCTCGGCTGGCGGCCGCGCGTCGGCTTCACGGAGCTGGTGCACATGATGGTCGATGCGGACACGGAGCTCGCGCGGCAGGAGAAGACGCTCGCGGACGCCGGACATCTCGTACCGCTGCGCGGCGCGGCCGCCACGTGAACCGGGACGACCGCGTCTTCGTCGCAGGCCATCGCGGCATGGTCGGCTCCGCGATCGTCCGGCGGCTGGAGGCGGACGGCTACACGAACATCCTGGTGCAGCCGCGCGACCAGCTCGACCTGGCGGACGCGACAGCGGTGCGCAGGTACTTCGAGGATGCGAAACCCGACTACGTGTTCA
>DASUXU010000181.1:0-7655 GCA_036377735.1 Longimicrobiales bacterium | reverse complement strand
ACGAAGGTGCGCAGCACTTCTTTCAGTGCCGCCGGATCACCGCACACGGCGTGGTTCGAGAACGAGAGCCCGACGGCCGGCACCGTCTCGCCGGTCGACGGTATCGCGCGCATGATGGGCGCGCCGCGCAGGCCGCTGCCTGCGAGGCCGCGCGACATGCCGTCGCCGGCGATGTCCGTCAATCCGCGCGGCTGGAATGCACGGATCACATTCGGTCCGAGCACCGCCGCCGCACCGGCGCTCATTGTGAGTCCGAGAAAGTTGCGTCGATTGATCATGTCTACATCCGGTCCAGCAGCATCCGGTTCGGCCCCTGCTCAACAGTGAGTCTGCTGACGTTGCCCTGCGCGTCCGGCTGGAACGCGAAGACCATCTCCCATGGTCCCAGGAAGCGCGTCTCGGACAGCGTCTCGAGGGGGACTTCCGGCATGTTCTGGATCTTCATGAGCAGACGGTCGCCGTTCCGGCGGATGGACGCGACCTGCCCTGTCACCGGGTACTTGTAGTCGCCGACATAGCGATCCATGACGGCAGCGGCCACAACGACCGGCGCACTGCCCTTCGGCGGGGCTGGCTGCGGCAGCGGCTTCGGCGGTGGGTTCGGCGGGAACGTGTCGACGAGCGCGGCCATCCGCTTGCGCATCGCCTCGTTCGGCAGCTTGCCGATGCCGCCGCCGATGTTGTCGAGCATGTGCGCGGCCTTCGTCGTGCCCGTGCGCACGACCGTGACGGCCGGATTGCTCACGACATACTTGAGGAAGAACTGCGCCCAGGTCCTGGCCTCGAACTCCGCGGCCCACTCGGGCAGCGGCGTGCTGCTCGCGCGGTCGAAGATGCGACGGCGGTCGAAGGGGAAGTACGCCATCACGCCGATCTTCCGCTCCTGTGCGAGCGGCAGCAGTGTCTCCTCCAGCCGGCGATCGGCCAGCGAGTAATCCGTACCGATGAAGTCGATCGGCTCGTTGCGCATGAGCGACTCGAGGTTGCCGAACGTCGGCATCGGCGCGCCCGGCGGGAAGGCGAGGTGGTGAACGCCGATGTAGCGGACGAGCCCTTCCTTCTTCAACACCTTCACGACGTCGAGATGGCTCTGGACGTTATCGCCCGTGCCGATCATCACCAGGTCGATCTTCTTCACATTGAACGCGGCGAGCTTTTCCTCCAGACCCGCCCTGATCGCGCCTGCATCCGGCTTCAGCGGCGGCCCGTTGTATCCGGGCAGCGTCGGGATGAAGACGGACAGTGGTGTCGTCCAGAAGAACCTGTTCTGCATACCGAGCTCGGCCGCGGCCGCGCGCGCGGCCTTCTCGCCCTCGGGCCCGCCGTGCAGAACGTCGACGACCTTGCCGCCGTTCTCCGCCAGGGTTCTGAGTACTTCCTTCATCGCCGCGCCGTCGGTCTGCCGCGGACCGTAGCTGATGACGGGGAGCATCTCCCCGGATGAGGGGATCGCCCGCTGGATCAGAGACGCGCTGGAGTGCTGCAGCGCGTGCAGCAGACGGGGCGTGAGGGTCATTGCAGCGCCCGCGCCCGCGCTGATTCCGAGAAAGTCACGACGGTTGATCATATCTGCTCCTATTGCCGCTTGAGTGGGATGCGCTGCGTGCCCTGCGGACCCTCCTGCTCGAGGATGACGCCGGTCACCTTCCCCTGCGCATCGACCTGGAAGTCGAAGAATGGACCGCGCGGATCCTGCAGCCGTGTTTCCGACCGGGCGTTGAGTGGCACCTCGGGGTTGGCACCCGGTTTCACGACCAGCATGGTTCCCGCCCGCCGGAACGTCACTGTGAATCCCGACTCCGCCCTGTATTCGCCGACATAGCGATCGAGGACAGCGGCGGGCAGTGCGATCCCGGGCAGCCGTGCCGGATCCGGCGGCGGCATTTCCGGCGCGGGAATCGAATCGAACAGCTCCGCCATGCGCTTCCGCATCGCCGCGTCCGGGAGCGGCCCGCTGCCCGCCTCGAGGTTGTCGATGATGTGCGACGCCTTCGATGTGCCCGCGCGCACCACGGTGACAGCTGGGTTGCTAATTACGTACTTGAGACAGAACTGTGCCCAGTTCTTCGCGCCGAACTCGGCTGCCCACGACGGGAGCGGTGTGTTCGCAACGCGGGTGAACAGGCTGTACGGACTGTTCGTGCAGCTCGCGCCGGAGTTGCCGCCAAACGGGAAATACGCCAGCACGCCGATCTTCCGCTCCTGTGCGAGCGGCAGGAGGGTGTCCTCCATGATGCGGTAGTCGATGCCGTAGCGGACACCGATGAAGTCGATCGGCTCGTTGCGCATGACCGACTCGAATGCTTCGATCTTCGGATCCGCGATCGACGACACACCGATGTAACGGACCAGCCCTTCCTTCTTCGCCTGCTTCATGTAGGCGAAGAACGTCGGGTCTCCATTGATGCCCACCATCGCCAGGTCCATCCGTGGCACCTTGAACGATGCGATCGACGACGCTACGTGCGCCTTCGCGATTTCCGCACTCGGCTCCGGCATGCCGGACGGCGTGATCCGCCCCGAGAGGAAGATCCGGTTCTGGACCCCGAGCCCAGTGACCAGGTCCGCAGTGATATCCTCCGACTTGTCATTGCCGTGATAGGTGTCGAGCAGCTTGCCGCCATTCTCGACGTACGCTTTGACGACCTCCCGCAGCGCTGCCGGGTCTGCGCAGGACGCATGGTTTGCCAGTGTCAGACCGACGACCGGCAGCATCTCGCCGGTGGACGGGATCGCGCGCTGAATGACTTTCGCGCTGGTCTGCTGGAGCGCGCGGAGCAGGTGCGGGGGGAGGGTGAGTGCGGCGCTCGCAGTGGCGGTCAGTCCCAGGAAATGCCGACGATTGATCATACCGGTGCCTCTTATCGGGTTGCGTGCTCCGGTAACGATCCTGCGGGCGTCCGTCCCGGGCAACGCGGCTGCTGCCAACTCCGCGTGGCCAAGTACGAACAACGGCGGTGTGGTACGAACGTCTCGTCCCTGTCCATGGTCTGGGACGAGCCGTCAGGCGTCCTTCCCCATGATCGAGTGCAGGTTGCCTCGATACTTCCGCCCCGACGACAGCTTCGTTCCATCCTGCAGGACGACCAGGTACTCGGCATTACTGAGGGATTCCACCTCCTGGATCCGATCGATGTTCACGATCGTCGAGCGGTGGATCTGGCAGAACATCGCGGGGTCCAGTGCGGCCGCAATGCGGCTCACATTTTCGCGCAGCAGATAGCTCTGCCCGCCCACGTGCAGTCGCACATAGTTGCGCTCGGCCTCTATCCAGTCGATCTGCTCGACGCGGATGAAGACGCTGCGCTGGCCTGACGGCACAACCAGCCGCTGCAGGTAGCCGCGGTCGCCGCGCGCATCCCTGAGCAATGCCAGCAGCCTGCGGTCCACGTCATCCTTCTGCTGCAGTCGGATCCTCGCCCGCGCGCGCTGCAGCGCCGCGTTGAACCGTTCGTCGTCGTAAGGCTTCAGCAGGTAGTCCAGCGCATTCGCCTCGAACGCGCGCAGCGCGAACTGGTCGTACGCCGTGACGAAGATGACCACCGGGACGCTGCCGACGCCGACCGCCTGCAGCACGTCGAAGCCGTCGATCTCCGGCATCTGGACATCCAGGAAGAGCAGATCCGGATTCGTGTCCACGATCACCCGGATCGCTTCTTCGCCGTTGGCGCACTGCGCAATGACATCGACATCATCGGCCGCAGCCAGCAGGTCCGATATGCGGAGACGCGCGAGCGGCTCGTCGTCCACGATCACGGCGCGGATCGTCACCGTTCGCTCCCGCGGGCGGACATCGTGTCGCCGACGCGATACGGAATCGTCACCTTCACTACAACGCCCCCATCGCGATGGTTCATGAGCGCGAACTGGTGGTCGCTGCCATAGAGCTGCTCCAGGCGGGACTGCACGTTCGCCAGGCCCACGCCCTTGCGCGTGCGCACGTGCTGGTCGCGCTCCATGCCGGGGCCGTCGTCACGGACTTCCAGCACGAGTGAGCGGCGGTCCGTCGCACGGATCGCCGAGATCTCGACATTGCCTGGCTCGATACGGGAGGCGATGCCATGACGGATCGCGTTCTCGACGAGCGGCTGCAGCAGCAGGTGCGGCACGCGCGCGTCCAGTGTGTCGGGCGCGATCTGCATCGTAACTTTCAGCCGGTCCTCCAGGCGCGCCTGCTCGATCTCGAGGTAGGGCTCGAGGAATGCGAGCTCCTCCTTCAGCGTCACCTCCTGCGTCTCCTCGTGGTCCAGCGCGATGCGCAGCAGGTCGCCGAGACGCGCGACCATCCGGCGGGCCGGCTGCGCCTCCGAGGGAATCAGTGCGGAGATCGCATTCAGCGTGTTGAAAAGGAAGTGCGGCTGGAGCTGCATCTTCAGCGCCTGCAGCCTCGCCTCCGTCAGCCCCGCCGCCAGCCGCTCCGCCGTCCGCTCACCCTCGCGGTAGCGGTCGTAGTACATCACTGCGTGCGCAATGCCCAGCAGCAATGCGTAATACAGGACGTTCGTGCTGGTCCCGCCCCAGAACAGCGGAGCGAACGGCCGTGGCCCCAGCAGCTCGATCATGAACGCCACCCTTGCCGCCGAGATGACGCCGGCGGCGATGATGTGCACTGGAATGGCCAGGGCGAGGCGCCGTCGCTCGAGTGGTATCCGTCGGGCGAGCGAGAAGATGACGACGGTCTCCAGCGCCCACAGATATGCGGTGATCATCGACGAGCGCAGGATGATGATCAGCGGGGGCTCCCGCCCGCCCAGCGTCGCCTGCATGTATACCTGGCTCGTCAGGATCATCCCGAAGACAGTCCATGCCGCCAGGATGACCGCCGCCTCCACGAGGTATCGACGATTCTGCGGGTTTGAGCTCAATGACAACTTTCTCATGTGGACGTTGATCCCGCCCCGGCACCAGCGAGCTCGTAAAGCTTCGCCTCCCGCGTGCGGAACTGCCAGCCAAGCCACAGCGCGAGCGCGAGCCAGAGTCCCATCAGGGGCGCGGCAGCGAAGGATACGGCAGTGACGCCGAGCCCCATCTTCGTTCCCATCAGCCACCACGACCAGTTACCGATCTGGTCACCGCCCCGGTAGATGAACGTGTCGATGAAGTTCTTCGCCTTGAACCGGTCCTCGCGCGACACGACCGTGAACAGCAGCTCACGCGTGGGTCGTGAGATCGCAAAGTTGCCCGCCCGCCGGACAGACTCGAATGCGACGAGCACGACGACGGTCGGCATCGCGCCGAGCAGCAGGAACCCGACAATGGAAATCGCGGGCAGCAGCGCGAGCGTCCGCGCCACGCCGAGCCAGCGGATGAGACGCGCGGTCAGGAACGCCTGCGTGAGCAGTGTCAGCACGTTCACGATCAGGTCGACACGCGCAAAGAAGCGTATGCGTTCGCCGGGATCCGTGAACGCGCCGGCGACGATCGCCAGGCGCTGGAAGTAGAGGAACGTCGAGCCGATTGTGAACAGCATCATGAACGCGACAATGCCGAGCAGGAACCGGTTTCCGAGTGTGTGGCGGATTCCCTCCCACGCGGACCCGCCAACTGCGCTATCCCTGACGGGAACACCGCAATCCGTCGCCTCCGCGGTCGGGCTGCCGGCAGGAATCACGGGGTTGCGCGCGGCATGCCGGCCGAGCGCAAGCACGATCAGCGTCGCACCTTCCACCATCACAGCGGATGCGAGCAGCATTCCGGTCGTGCCCACGACATCCACGAGCTGCGTCGTCAGCAGGGAGCCGGTCATTCCGCCGATCGTGCCGCCTACACCGATGAAACCGAAGAGACGCTTCCCCTGGTCGCTGCGGAACACGTCCGCCATGAACGCCCAGAAGATCGATACTACGAACATGTTGAAGACGCCGACCCACACGAAGAAGATACGGCCGATCCACGGCACCGCCGTCTCCGGCAGGAATGTCAGCGCCAGAAAGAACAGGACGAGATTGAGGGAGAAGAAGCGGTAGGTATACGGTATGAACTGCTGCCGGCGGTAGCGCGCGACCAGCGCCGCATACGCCGGGTTGAGCAGCAGCATGGCGACCAGGCCCACCGTGAACATGTACGGAACGTTCTCCAGCTCGCCGGATCCCATCGCATCCCGGATCGGACGCAGGATGTAATAGCTGGAGAGAATGAAGAAGAAATATGCACTCGACAGCAGCAGCGCGCGGGCCTCGCCCGGCTCCACGTCGACAATACGACGCAGCACTGCACTGCCGCTTTCCTTTGTTTCAACTTCGTACATCAATTCGGCCTGAATCTCCGTGGCATCATCGGATCTCGACGGAAGCAAGATCGCGCTTTTCAGGGTGTGGCCGGCACGGTCAGGTACGGAAATCCACGGCGGCGGTACCAAATGCTGGTGTAGCGACACCGCCTGCCGTGCCGTCCGTCCCCCGGGCCGAGTGTATCACTGGCCGCCCGGCGCCACAACTGACATCCTATTTCCTGAAACCGCCCTGTGGCAGCCCGGCACCTTCCAGTATCCAGAGGCAGAGATGAGCTCTCGTCGTCAGTTCGTCAGGACTACCGCCGCGGCAGGTGCCGCACTGGCGCTCACCCGCTACGAGGCGCGCGCGGAGCAGCCGGTCACCCGCGCCGATGCACCGCTGAAGATCCTGGTGCTCGGCGGCACGGGCTTCACGGGGCCGCACCAGGTGAACTACGCGGTCCAGCGCGGACACCAGGTCACGGTGTTCAACCGCGGTCGGCGGCAGGCCGACATTCCCGCATCCGTCAGACATCTCACGGGCGACCGCAATCTCCCGAATGGCGCCGGTGTCGAGGCACTGAAGGGCAACGAGACGTGGGACGTCGTCATCGACATTCCCACGACGAACCCGAACTGGGTGCGCGATGCTGCGACCGCACTCAAGGGCCGTGTCGGCCAGTACATCTTCGTCTCGACCATTTCCGTGTATGCGGAGCCGCAGCCGAAGGCGTGGGGCGACGAGTCGATTGCACTGCTCGAGTACAAGGGCGCGAAGGATCCGTTCGGCGCGACACCGCAGGAAGTCGCAGCCATGGGCTACGGCGAGATGAAGGTCGTATCCGAGCACGAGGCCGAGAGGCATTTCCCCGGCCGAACGACGATCGTGCGCCCCGGTCTCATCGTCGGCCCCGGCGACACGTCCGACCGGTTCACGTACTGGCCGATGCGCATCGCGCGCGGCGGCGAAGTGCTCGCGCCGGGCGATGGCACCGATCCCGTTCAGATCATCGACGCGCGCGACCTCGCCGAATGGATCATCCGGCTCGCGGAGAACAAAACGTTCGGCACGTTCAACGCGACCGGCCCGCGCTCGCCGCTCACCATGGGCGAGATGGTCGCCGGCATCCGCGCAGCCATGCCGGGCTCACTCGACGTCAGGTTCACATGGGTGCCGTCGGAGTTCCTGACGAGCAAGGGCGTGAGCGGCTGGACGAACCTGCCCGTGTGGGTGCCGTCCGAGCCCGGCAACGAGGGCTGGGGCCGCACGAGCATCGAGAAGGCCGTCGCAGCAGGGCTGACCTTCCGTCCGCTGGCCGACACGGCGAAGGCAACACTCGACTGGCACAACGCCCGGCCCCAGGCGGAGCGCGTGTTCCCACGGCTGATCAAGCGTCCCGATGGCAGCGAAGTGATGTCGCAGATGGGACTGTCGCCCGATCGC
>DASUXU010000180.1:0-12609 GCA_036377735.1 Longimicrobiales bacterium | reverse complement strand
CGCCGAGCGTCATGGTGTTGGTGAAGTACGCCTTCCCCTTCGCCATCTCGCACACCTTCGCGACGAACTGGACCAGCACCGGATCGCGCGCCAGCATGAATGTGTTGATCAGGATCCCGCTGTTCCGGCACGCCGCCACTTCGTGAAGCGTTTCCTTGATTACACGCGGATCGAGCCCCGCCGGATTCTTGTACACCCGCCCGTCCGGCAGTGTGATCGCACTCGGTTTGCCGTCCGTGATCATTACGATCTGGCGCATGTCCTTCTTCTGTGCCATCAGCAGGCGACGCGCCACCTTCAGACCTTCCGCGGTATTGGTGTGGAACGGCCCCACCTTCGCCTGTGGTAGCTGGCCGAATGGGATCTCCTGCGCGCGGTCGCCGAACGTCACCACCTTCAGTGTGTCGCCCGGATACTGCGTGCGGATCAGATGAGCCAGCGCGAGCGCCACCTTCTTCGCCGGCGTGAAACGGTCTTCCCCGTACAGGATCATGGAGTGTGAGATGTCGAGCAGGACCACCGTCGCACACGAGCTCCGGTACTCGGCCTGGTGGACCATCAGATCGTCGTAGTCCAGGTCCAGCGGCACACTGATGCCGCCGCGGGAAAGCGCGTTCGTCAGGGTGGCCGGGATGTCGAGATTCAGGGAGTCACCGAACTCGTACGGCTTCGACGCCGCGTCCGCTTCCACGCCGGTGGCCAGGTGCGGTGTGTCGTGGCTGCCGATGCTCGACTTGCCGATCGCGGACAGGAGGTGCCGGAGCGTGCGGAACCCGAGGAAGTCCATTCCTTTCTGCGTGAGCTGGAACTGGACCTGCTGCGCGGCCTGCTTCCCCTCGTCGATCGAGCCGCCCATCGCGGAATAGGATTCCGGCACCTGCGGTGCCTCCGTCGCCGTCAGGTATCCCTCCTCCATCAGTCTGCGGACCAGGTCGTCGAGGAGCTGGGCCAGCGCCCGCTGCACCTCCTCGTCCCCACCTCCCTCGCCGCGCAGCTCCTCCAGCATCTCCTTCGTGAGCTGACCGCTCTCGATGAGCGCTTCGATCAGCGCCTGCTTCAGCGCGTCCAGCGAGTGGTCGCTGCCCTCGTCGTCGGACCAGCCCCACCACGGATGGTAGTGCGGACCGCCCTCGAAACCGCTCTTGAGCAGGAAATCGGCGAGGCCCTCCAGCAGGTTCTCCACGTTCAGCGTGTCCAGCAGCGATCCGCTGTATTTCCGGTAGCTGTGTGACCGCATTTCGCACCTGCCTGAAGGAGTCCTTTCCGAAGGTCTAAACTACCGTGGCTGCCGGCAACCCCTCCGCGCCGCCATTCCGCACCGCCCGACTGTTTCGCCGACCCGGAACACTGCTACTATGCGACGTGGTAAACCTGCGAATGTCTGCATCCCTGACCCCCCGGTCCCGCGGCTGGCCCGCGTTCGCGATTCTCGCGGCCATGTTCGCGACCCTTACCAGCGTAACGCCTGCGTCAGCCCAGTTCCGCGGCCGGCCGCCCGCGTATCCTGAGGGTCTGCCGACGCGCAACGGCTCGGAGGATCGCGGCTGGACCTTTTGCCGGCTCCGCTATGACAGCAGCCGCGGCGAGCCGCTCGGACAAGGGTGGGCCACCGACTATCCGGACGCAGACCACAATCTCATGCTCCGCATGTCGCAGCTCACACGCGCGCGCATCAGCTGGTGGACTGTCGGGAAGCCCGGGTTTTCCATTGTCCGGCCGACAGACACGGCGATGTATCACTGCCCGTTCCTCTTCGCTTCGGACGTCGGCACGATTCAGCTCAGCGCAGAGGAAGCCTCGAAGCTGCGCGACTATCTGCTGAAGGGCGGATTCCTCTGGGTCGACGACTTCTGGGGTTCGCGCGCATGGGACCAGTGGGAAAGTCAGATTACACGCGTTCTGCCCGAGTTCCGAATTGTCGACATCCCGCTCGACCATCCGCTGCTCAATTACGTCTACCACGTGAAGAAGATCCCGCAGGTCCCGTCGATCCAGTTCTGGCGACGGAGCGGCGGCCTGACGTCGGAGCGCGGCGAGGACAGCGCCGTGCCGCACCTCCGCGGCATCTTCGACGACAACAACCGGCTGCTGGTCGTTATCACGCACAACACGGACATCGCGGACGGCTGGGAGCGCGAGGCCGAGGATGACGCGTTCTTTTATCGCTTCTCCTGGGATTCCTACGCCCTTGCCGTCAACATCGTCATGTGGTCGATCACGCATTGATGGACGTCGATACTTCCAACCTCGGCACATCCTTCACACGCGCACTGCTCACACACTTCGACCGCGCCAGACGTGACATGCCGTGGCGCCGCACGCGCGATCCCTACGCCATCTGGGTCTCCGAGATCATGCTGCAGCAGACCCGCGTCGATACCGTCATCCCTTATTACGAGCGGTGGATGGCCCGATTCCCCACGGTGACCGATCTCGCGGACGCGGAGCAGCAGGACGTGCTGCGGGCATGGGAAGGGCTCGGATACTACTCGCGCGCGCGCAACCTGCACGGTGCCGCGCGTGTGCTGCGCGAACGATACGATGCCACGCTGCCCGAATCGGCCGCGGAGCTGCGCACGCTGCCGGGCATTGGCGCGTACACGGCGGGCGCGGTCGCCAGCATCGCATTCGGCGAAGCCGAGCCGGCCATCGACGGCAATGCGCGCCGCGTTTTTGCGCGACTGCTCGACCTCGAGCGCGACGGTATTGCAGATATCCAACGCGTGGCGCGCTCAGTCGTGCCGCCGGAGCGACCCGGTGACTTCAACCAGGCCATCATGGAGCTCGGCGCGACGATCTGCACACCGCGGCCCTCGTGTGATGTGTGCCCGGTTCAGGCATACTGCCGTGCGTTCGACCGCGGCACCGTTCACCTCAGGCCGTCAGCGGTACAGAAGCGCGCCGTGCCTGTACATCACTTCGGGGTCGTCGTCGCTGTGCTCGACGAACATGTTCTGCTCGAGCAGCGGCCGGAGGATGGACTGCTCGCCGGACTCTGGCAGTTCCCTGCACGACCCTGCACGGCGCGCGGTGGCCCCGCCGCAGCCCGGGACCTGCAACGCAGCGCTACGGGCCTTGGTGTGCGCGCGCGCCGACTTCCAGCCGTTACTCACCAGTTCTCTCACCGCATCGACACGTATCATCCCTCCGTCTTTCTGCTTCCTGTTCCGCCCGAGCGGACACCGCCCGGTTGCATGCGGTGGGTTTCCTTCGACGAGCTGATCCAGCTTCCGCTCTCCGCTGCACAGCGACGGATCGCCGCTGCCGCCGGTCTACCGGCACCGGATGGAGGCGGGCCAGCGTAGTACACAGTTCCTGCATTGGTCCGCCGCTTGCACTTCAACACCACAGCAACACGCAACCCGAGCAGGATGCAGTGGTGAGCATGAAGAAATTGAAATACACGCGAATGAATGCGTTCGCGCTCGCATTGATCGGCGGGCTGGCCGTCTCGGCATGCCGCGGCGGTTCCGCAGAAACGTCAATGAACGCCAACGGCGCGGACCTGTCCGCCCAGCTGCGCGGCGCGAAAGCCGGCAGCGTCGTTACGTTGTCCACCGGGGACACGCTGTCCCTGAGCGAGTCGACGATCTCTTACTACAACTCACGGGGTAACCGCGCGCTGTGGACGGATGACGACAAGCTCACGGAAACTGGCCGTGCGGTGTTCTCGGCGCTTGCGTCGTCATTCCAGGACGGGCTCGACCCGTCGCTGTATCACTATCCTCAGGCTGAGCAGATCGCGCGGTCTCTGGAATCCGACGGTGACAGCGCCGCATCCGCCGGTACAGCCGCGGATCTCGACATCATCCTGACGGAAGGCATCACGCGATACGCGAGCGACCTCGCACGCGGCGCGCTCGACCCGACAGCAAGCGGGCTGGAGTGGCGCATCCCGCGCGAGGTCGCACCGGAGGTCGGTGTGCTCCAGGCACTGGCAGGTGGCGCGGAAGCCGGCGAGATCCTCGCCGGCATGCGGCCCAAGGGATCGCACTATCAGCGGTACATGACGGCATTGGCGCGGTACCGCGATGTGAGGGAGAAGGGTGGCTGGGGCACCGTGCCGTCGGACGCGACGGCAAAGCCGGGGTCGACGTCACCGGCCGTCGCGCAGCTCCGCAACCGGCTGATCAAGGGCGCTGATGCGACGGAGGCGAAGCTCGCGCAGACAGGCGCCGCGCGTCCCGACTACTTCGACGCCGATCTGCAGAAGGCGCTTGCGCACTTCCAGGATCGTCATGCCATCGAGCCTGACGGCGCGCTTGGTTCGCAGACCATTGTCGAATTGAATCACACGGTGGACGAGCGGATCAGCGAGATCGCGATGAACATGGATCGCTGGCGCTGGCTGCCGCATGACCTCGGCCCGCGCTTCATTCTCGTCAACGTCGCCGGCTTCGAGATGGAAGTGAACCAGGATGGCAAGGTCGTTGAAGCGATGAACGTCGTGGTCGGACAGAACAACTGGAAGACGCCGATCTTCGCCGATACCATGGAATACATGATCGTTAACCCGTCGTGGAACGTACCGGAGTCGATCATGGAGGACGAGATCCGTCCTGCCATGGCGCGCAATCCGAATTACCTCGCCGAGAACAACATGGTGTTGACGGAGGACGGGACGGCGAAGCAGCTGCCCGGTGACGACAACGCGCTCGGCGATTTCAAGTTCATGTTCCCGAACAAGGACAACATCTACCTGCACGACACGCCGGCGAAGAGCCTGTTCTCACGGACGCAGCGGAATTTCAGTCACGGCTGCATCCGTCTCGAGCGGCCTGCCGATCTCGCGCGGTTCATGATGGAGAACGCGGCGAAGCGGCCTCCGTCGGATGTCGACAAGCTGCTGGCGAGTGGTGAGGAGCAGTGGGTGAAGTTCGAGGACAAGTGGCCGGTCTACATCCTGTACTTCACCGCCTTCGTCAACGACGATGGCTCCATCCGGTTCCATCACGACGTGTATGGTCGCGATGAGAAGCTGGATGATCAGGCGGAGGGCAAAATCTCCTAGCCGGCCCGGCGCACGACGGCACGCCGCTCAGCAGCGGCCGCGTGTCAGACCTCGAAGGCCGGCGGCCCGCCCAGTCCCTGTGGCGGCCGCCGGCGTGGCTCCGAGCGGGCGTAGCTGCCGGTCTCCGACCGCGTGAGCCTGCGCTGCGCGACCAGCGCTTCCAGCACGAGCTCGCATGCGGCCGCGGCGTATCCCGGCTGGTCATGGCGCCCGAGCCCCAGCTCGAGCGTCACATCCACGAGACCCGGAACCGTTGCGAAGCCTTCCATCGCAGCGCTCGCGCTCGAGGACTCGCCGAGCTGCAGTACGCCGCCGCGTTCGAAGTAGTCCACGACATCATCGAGCTGCGCTCGGACTGACTCGCCGCCCCACGCGTCGAAGGTCTCACCCGCGGCACGCGCGATCAGCTCGCGCGCGATCTTTTCCGCACCCACGATTTCGCCCTCATACTCCAGCTCGAGCTTACCCGTAATGGAGGGCAGTGCGGAGTAGATGTCGGTCGGGCGGGGCACAACCACGGGCTCGCCGTTGATGATGGATCGCCGCTCCGCGTTGGAGACTGCGTTCTCGAGCATGGTGATCGGCATGCGCTGACTCACACCGGAACGATGGTCGATGCGCTTGTCCGTGCGCGCGAGGAAGGCCACGCGTTCGATGGTCTCGGCAACATACTCGGGCACGTCTACCGGCAGCGCATCGGGCATGGATGCGCGATCGAGCCACGCCTCGTTGCGGGTAATCTCCATGCCCTCGAGGATCGTCTCAGGATAGTGCGTCACGATCTCCGCGCCGATCCGGTCCTTCAGTGGCGTGATGATCTTGCCGCGGGCGGTATAGTCCTCCGGATTCGCCGTGAAGACCAGCAGCACATCGAGCGGCAGGCGTACTGGATATCCTTTGATCTGGACATCGCCTTCCTGCATGATGTTGAACAGGCCGACCTGGATCTTGCCGGCGAGATCCGGCAGCTCGTTGACTGCAAAGATGCCGCGATTCGCGCGCGGCAGCAGGCCGTAGTGGATGGTGAGCTCGTCGGAGAGCTGGTGCCCGCCGCGCGCGGCCTTGATCGGGTCCACGTCACCGATCACGTCCGCAATCGTAACGTCCGGCGTCGCCAGTTTTTCCACGAAGCGGTTGTCGCGACCGATCCAGCTGATCGGTGTGTCATCGCCCATCTGCTCGAGCTTTACACGCGCTGCTTTCGAGATCGGCGCGAGCGGATCATCATTGACCTCGCTGCCCTCGACGATCGGGATCTCTTCGTCGAGCAGCGATGTGAGCTGCCGTACGATTCGGCTCTTCGCCTGGCCACGCAGCCCCAGCAGGATGAAGTTCTGGCGTGAGAGTAGTGCATTCACGAGTTGCGGCACCACGGTGTCGTCGTACCCGACGATTCCGGGAAAAAGCGTCTCGCCCGCCTTCAGCTTCCTGATGAGGTTCGTCCGGATCTCATCCTTTACAGACTGCGCGCGATAGCCCGCCTTGCGCAGCTCACCGACGGTACGGGGCCTTTCTTTATCCTTCACTCGGTCCATCCTCATTCTCGATGATCAGGCCGACACCGCCCGGCACGCGGACGAGGCTCGGCAGGATCGGTCTGATCGTCATTTTCCTTGCCGCGTCGAGCGCAGCGTCCGTGGTGTCGTACTGTTTCAGCCCCTCGAGTGTTCGCACGGTGGGAAACACCATTGGCAGCCGGCCGCCAGCGAACTCGGTCAGCGCGACCACGGGCCGCAGCCAGCGCGCGTCACTCATCTCGCGCGCGTCCGCCGTCGCCACCGCACCTTCGGGAAGCTTCGCATAGAAGAACCGCGTGTCATAACGCCGCGGCTCCACCAGCGGCGTTATCCAATGCGCCGCATACGCGAGCGATGTGAGATCGGGTACGGCGTCCAGAGACCGCAGCACATCGATAAGACCGATCGAGTCCGTCATCAGGCCTTCGCGCAGATCCGCCAGCAGACCGCCCCGGAATCCGTGCGCAGCATTCCTGCCATCTGCCGTGCACGCGAGCAGCACGCCCGTCTCCTCGAATACCTCACGCACGGTGGCAAGCCAGTATTCGAGCGACGGCTCTGTCGGCGCCTCGCGCACCAGGCCGCGCAGCTCCGCGGACGCGTCCGCCGTGTCCACCCGCCCGCCCGGGAACACGTATGCGCCCGGCACGAACCCGCTCGAGCGATGACGTTTCAGCAGGAGCACTTCCATGCCCGCGGCAGAGTCGCGCAGGAGGACTGCCGTCGCCGCCGGGCGGGGGACGGCCGGATTCAATGGCTCTGTCTCGATCTGCTCCGCAAAGCCTGGGGGCAAGCGCTCACTCGGGATGACCGCGTCCCAGCGGATGCCGCTCACCGGTTCTGCTCGGCGGCCGCACGATACGCCGTGTGGATCTCGTGCTCCGCGTCGTGATGACCTTCCGTCACACGCTGCACGCCGTTCACCCACACATCCCGCACCACGCTGGACGGCGCGGACATCGTCACAAGTGCCGCGAGCGAATCGAGCTGCCAGCCGGCCAGTGATGGATGCTCCAGATCGATCGCGATGAAATCGGCTGTCATACCGCTCTCGAACGCGCCAGCCGACAGTCGCAGCGCGTTCGCACCGCCGATAGTGCCGATCGACAGCAGGAACGGCGGCGTCTCGTGACGCTGCTCGCGCGCGTGCGGCCTGGACAGCACGACCCGTCGCAGCAGGCGCAGACGCTCGTGGTACTCAATCAGCCGCAGCTCCTCGAACGGGTCGATCACGCTCTGGCTGTCCGTCCCCATGCACAGAGAGGCGCGTGCATCAGCCAGGTCTTCGATGCGGGCGAGGCCGTCTCCGAGGTCCCGTTCGGTGGTAGGACAGAGACATACGCTCGCACGCGCATCGCCGAACATCCGCAGCTCGCGGTCGTCCAGGTGCGTGCCATGGATCGCTGTGAAGTGATCGTCGAGAATGCCGTCGAGCGAGAGCAGCTCCATCGGCCGCATGCCGTATGCATCGATGCAGGCGTGCACCTCGGCCGGCTGCTCCGCGACGTGCATGTGGAACGGGACGTCGCGTGCCGCCGCCCAGTCGTGAAGTGCGGGCAGCCACTCCCGTGGCACGGCGCGCAGGCTGTGCGGCGCCATTCCGACCGTCGTCAGCGGATCACCTACCGCGGCCTCTGCCAGACTCTCGGTCGCATGGATGAATGCGTCTACGTCCGGCGTCGCAAACCGCCGCTGCTCCGGCTGCAGCGGCTCGTTGATGCCGCCGCGGGCGTAGCACACGTTCAGCAGGCAGATCCGGATGCCGACGGACGTTGCCGCGGAGATGATGCGTGATCCCAGCTCGTTCGGGTTCGCATACGCGGCACCCGATGGATCACGCTGCAGGTAGTGGAACTCACCAACCGTCGTATAACCCGCCTTCAGCATCTCCAGGAAGCAGAAGCGGGCAACGTCGTAGAGCGCATCAGGCGACATGTCGAGCACTGCGGCATACATCGAGGAGCGCCAGCTCCAGAAATCGCTTGCGCCGTAGCGTGACGGACGCCACTGCGTGCGACCGCGGATCAGCCGCTGAAAAGAGTGCGAGTGCGCGTTGACGAAGCCGGGCATGAGGGCACGGCCCGGCAGCCGCATTGCTGCGGCATCGCCGATCTCGAGCTGATGCAGCACCCGTTCGATCCTGCCCGTGTTCTCATCGAACTCGAGAGCGAGCCCGCTGTAGAACGCGTCATCCCGGTAGAGCAGGTCAGGTACCAGGATCATAGCGGTTGCATCGGCAGATTCAGTGCGTGCCGCCGCGCCGTCTCCTGCGCGATCTCGTAGCCGGCGTCCGCGTGTCTCGCGACGCCGAGACCGGGGTCATTGGTCAGCACGCGCGCGATCCGCTCCCGCATCATCGGTGTACCGTCCGCCACCAGCACCTGGCCCGCGTGCAGCGAGCGGCCAATGCCGACGCCGCCGCCATGGTGGAACGAGACCCAGCTCGCGCCCGATGCCGTGTTCAGCAGCGCATTCAGTATGGGCCAGTCCGCGATTGCATCACTGCCGTCCAGCATGGATTCCGTTTCGCGATAGGGTGATGCCACACTTCCCGTATCCAGATGGTCGCGACCGATCACGATCGGCGCCTTCAGCTCGCCGGTCGCCACCAGGTCGTTCAATGCGACGCCGAACTTTGCGCGGTCACCCTGACCGAGCCAGCAGATGCGCGCGGGCAGTCCCTGGAATGCGATGCGCTCGCGCGCGAGCCGGATCCACCGTGCGAGATGCTGGTCGTGCGGGAACAGCTCGAGCACCAGGTCGTCCGTCCGATGGATATCCGCAGGGTCACCGGAGAGCGCGGCCCAGCGGAATGGCCCCTTCCCCTCGCAGAACAGCGGACGGATGTAGGCTGGCACGAAGCCGGGAAACGCGAATGCGTCCGCATATCCCGCGTCGCGCGCCTGGCCGCGCAGGTTGTTGCCGTAGTCGAACGTCACCGCGCCTTTGCGCATGAGATCGACCATCGCACTGCAGTGCACGGCCATCGACGCCATGGACCGGCGGACGTACTCGTCCGGATCACTCGCGCGCAACGCGGCAGCTTCGTCGACCGTCAGGCCGGACGGTACATAGCCGTTGAGCTCGTCGTGTGCGGATGTCTGATCCGTTACGACATCGGGAATTACATCGCGGCGCACGAGCTCCGGCAGGACATCCGCACAATTGCCGACCAGGCCGACCGAAACGGCCTCGCCCGCTGCAGCCGCGTCGCGTACCCAGCGCAGCGCCTCGTCGAGGTCGTGCGTAATCCGGTCACAGTAGCGCTGCTCGATCCGCCGGCGGATGCGGTCCGCATCGACTTCTACCACCAGGATCGACGCCTCTGCCATGGTTGCGGCGAGCGGCTGCGCGCCGCCCATGCCCCCCATGCCTCCCGTCAATACCCATCGCCCGCGCAGCGAGCCGCCGAAGTGGGACCGGCCGACAGCTCCGAATGTCTCGTACGTGCCCTGCAGAATCCCCTGCGTCCCGATATAGATCCAGGAGCCGGCTGTCATCTGGCCGTACATGGTCAGCCCGGCCCGCTCCAGCTCGCGGAACCTGTCCCACGTCGCCCAGTCCCCGACCAGGTTGCTGTTGGCGATCAGCACCCGGGGCGCCCAGGCGTTCGTCCGGAACACCGCGACCGGTTTGCCGGACTGCACCAGCAACGTCTCGTCATCCGCCAGCGTCTCCAGCGAGCGCACGATCGCATCGAACGCCGGCCAGCTCCTCGCCGCCTTGCCCGTCCCCCCATACACCACCAGGTCCGCGGGACGCTCTGCGACCTCCGGATCGAGGTTGTTCATCAGCATCCGCAGCGCAGCCTCCTGCGTCCAGCCACGGCACCGCAGCTCCGACCCGCGCGGTGACCTCACCACGCGACCGCTCTCATTCATTCCCTCGATCTCCCTTGACTGGATTCCCCAGTGCGGAGAATGCGCCGCCGGACCGCGATTCACAAGCGGCCCGCGAAACATCGCTAAATCGACGGCGTACGACTAAAATGTGTCGTTCGCCGTATCCGCACTCATGGGACTCGATCATGGCCACAGACAGGAATACGCAGGCGCCGCGCGCATCCACCCGGAAGGCCGGCTCCGCGAAGCGCGAGGAATCCGTCGCCGGAGCAATGTGGGAATGGACGAAGTCCATCCTCATCGGCTTTCTGATCTTCGTCGTCATCCGCACGTTCCTTATCCAGACCTTCACCATCATATCCGGATCGATGGAGGACACGCTCCTGATCGGCGACTTCCTCGTGCTGAGCAAGTCCGCATACGGCGCTACCATTCCCTATACCGACGTTCGCCTGCCCGGCTACAGCGAGCCGAAGCGCAATGACATCGTCGTCTTCAGGAGCCACCACCAGGAACCCGAAATCGACCTCGTCAAACGCCTTGTCGGGATGCCCGGCGATACACTCTCCATGACCGACGGAGTTCTGTACCTCAATGGGAAGGCCGTCGACGAGCCCTATGTCAAACACACCGATGTCGGGTACGACGGCGGGGACCCGTCCATGGAGTGGCAGAAGAGTCACCTCGTCGACTCCGTCCGGGCGGAACCTTACTATCCCACGCGCGACAACTGGGGACCCGTCGTCGTTCCCGCGGGCAGCTACTTCATGATGGGGGACAACCGCGAGCAGTCCCTCGACTCCCGGTACTGGGGATTCGTTCCCAGGTCCGACATGATGGGGCGCGCCGTCGGCCTCTACTTCTCCTACGACCGCGCCGCCATCGGCGGACTTCCGTTCTTCGGACACATCCGCTGGAACCGCATCGGGGATCGGCTCCACTGACGCCCGGCTGCCGCCCGGCAGCCGGCGCGCCTGCCAGACCCGCCTGATATCGTCCCATCCTGCCATTCTGGCGCCCCACCGGCGCGGCCCCATTTCTGAATACAACCCGAAAAACCGCTGGGGCCGTTTAACAATTGGGTAAACCAGCCCTTGGCTCGCTTGATGCCTTACAACTGAGACACTTGGGCCGGAACGCCGGACCCGGGGCGTTTTGACATTGTCGGAAGGAAATCAGAAATGGCCGAGCGAGTGATGATGCCTGTGCTCCCGATGCGGGAGACTGTGGTTTTTCCGGGCGTAGCGCTGCCGATCAGCGCGGGTCGACCCGGGACGCTTGAGGCGATCGAAAAGGTACTGGAGGGAGACCGTCGCCTGTTCGCCGTATGTCAGCGGGCGAACGTGGACGACGCGCAGCCGGAGGGCCTGTTCGAGGTTGGCGTGATAGTGCGCATCCTGCAGGTCCAGCGCGGCCCGGCCGGGCTGCAGCTCCTGATTCAGGGTGTGCAGCGCGCGAAGGCCCTGAAATATCACAAGACGGAAAGCGGCATGATCGAGGCGGACGTGTGGGCGATCGAGGCGGAGGAGCCGCGCGAGCCGCACGAGGCCGCGTTCGTCGCGCTCGACCATGAGCTGCGTGAGCGCGCATCCGAGCTGGGCCGTCGCCGGGGTATGCCCGCCGAGGCGCTGAACCAGATCATGGAGGGCGTGGAGGGTCCGGGTGCATTCGCGGACCTGGTGGCGTTCTACCTGGATCAGCCTGCATCGGAGAAGCAGCAGCTTCTCGAGCTTCTGCCTGCGGCGGAGCGCATGCGCCGCGTGCTCGTTGGGGTCGAGCGGGACCTGATCCGACTCGAGGCGCAGCAGGCGATTCAGCAGAAGGTGCAGGAGGAGCTGGGCGAGAAGCAGCGCGAGATGGTGCTGCGCGAGCAGCTGAAGGCGATTCAGCGCGAGCTCGGCGATGAAGACGACGGAACGGATCTCGAGGAGCTGCGGGAACGCGTCGCCGCTCTCGATCTCTCCGCGGAAGCGCGCAAGGAGATCGACCGTGAGCTGTCCCGCCTGCAGCGGACGAGTCCGCAGTCGGCGGAATACCAGGTACTGCGCACCTACCTGGAGCTGGTCACGGAGCTGCCGTGGAACGAGCGCACCGAAGACAAGCTCGAGCTTGACGAGTCGGAGCGTATTCTTGCTGCCGACCATTACGGTCTGGAAGATGTAAAGGATCGCATTCTCGAGTTCCTTGCCGTGCGCAAGCTCCAGATGGAGCGCGCTGCAGCAGAGGCGGTCGAGGATGC
>DASUXU010000179.1:0-5628 GCA_036377735.1 Longimicrobiales bacterium | reverse complement strand
CCTGCGTCGCGCAGCCACGTGCTGAGCCGCCAGTTGAGCACACCGCCGAACATCGCGGCACCGACGGCCTGTCCGAGAATGCGCATCAGCATGTTCGTCGCAGTCGCAACGCCGCGCTGACTCCACGATACACTCGCCTGGATCGCAACGAGCGTCACGGTGTTCACGAGGCCGAGCCCGATACCGATAATGAACGAGCCGATGCCCGACGCGAGTGCACCCGTCGCCGAGAATGATGCGACGATCAGCGACCCCGCCATGAGCGCGATGCCGCCCGTACGGACGAACCGTCGCACACCGTGCGTTGCAATGCGCCTGCCCGCCGCGAACGCCGCCATCGGCCAGCCGACCGTCATCACGGACAGTGTGAAGCCCGCGAGCAGTGCAGAGCCGCCGAGCACGCCCTGCACGTACGTCGGCAGGAACGTGATCATCCCGATCATCAGGATGCCGGACGTGAGCCCCGCGATGTTCGCGTAGCGGATCAGCCCGTTCTCCCACAGGCCGAGCGCCATCAGCGGATCGGGGGCACGCTTCTCCTGGCGCACGAACAGAATGAATGCGACGAGGGCCGCGCCCGCGAGCGGCACCAGGATCTCCCAGCTCCAGGACCCGCTCTGTGTAAGAGCGAGCATGAGCGAGCCGACGCCGCCGAGCAGCAGCATCGCGCCGACGTAGTCGATGCTGCGCTTCACCGGCACGTCGACCGTCTCGTGCAGATTGATTACGACGAGCGTGATCGCTGCAATGCCGATCGGGATGTTCATCCAGAAGATCCACGGCCAGCCCACGCTGTGCACGATGAGCCCGCCCGCGAGCGGCCCCAGGATCGACGAGATGCCCCACACGCCGGACATGTAGCCCTGCACCTTGCCGCGCTCCTCGAGGGAGTAGAGGTCGCCGGCAAGGGTGGTAGTGATTGGTTGGACGGCGCCCGCGCCGAGACCCTGCATGAAGCGGAACGCGATCAGCATGTGCATCGACCGCGCGAACCCGCACAGCACGGAGCCGATGAGGAAGACGATCACACCACCGACGAAAACCGGCTTCCGGCCGAGCATGTCGGAGAGCTTGCCGAACATCGGGATCGTGACCGCCTGCATGAGCAGGAATGATGAGAAGACCCAGCTGTAGAGCGCGAAGCCGCCCAGCTCCGATGCGATGCTCGGCATGGCCGTCGCGACGATCGTCGCCTCGATGGCCGCCATGAACATCGCGAGCAGCAGCCCCGCGAACACCAGCGATCTGTGTGTGGTCGATTCCTTCATGGGCGGGAAAGTAGCGCGCGGGTGTGGCCGACCGCGACATGCATCGGACACCGACGGCGCGGCTGCACGGCACGCGATGCGGCGCATGTCGCAGAGTCCGGGCGGCGTATGTCACGGGTGCGAGGGAGCGCGGGAGTGCGGGAGTGCGGGAGTGCGGGAGTGCGGGAGGGGACAGCGTGGTCAATCGCCCCCGGCTGGGGCTGACTCGGGCGGATCGGTCACTATTGCCCGGATACTGTGGTCAAATGACCCCGATCGGTTCGGCGGCCAGGGGCGCGGGCGTTAAGCCACGCCTGGCAAGGCAAACTATGCCTCGACGCCTGAAACGGTCGCGGCGGGGGCAGTTTGCACCCATTGCAACACGCTCCGGACACCTGCGCCCAACCACCACTGCACCGTCCCGGCATGCGGCACTGGCCTGCGCCTACCGCTCCGCGGTAACCACGCGCCGATCGCCCGCGTACAGTTCGAGCCTGCCGTCCACGACGTCGAAGCGCGTGACCTGGTCGAGCAGACCGAAGAACTTCGACTCCTGCTGGTTCAGCACCGGCTCGGCGCATGCCATCTTCGTCGCGGCGACGGGTCCGATGTCCGTGCCTTCGCCGGTGATGCGATAGGGTCCGCGGAAGCTGTTGCAGCCGCCGTTGCCGGTGACCGTGCTGTCGCTGCCGAATGTGATCGTGGGGCGGCGCTGTGCCGTGGCTGTCCCTTCCAGCTCCACCACGGTCCACGCCTCACCACTGATCATGGCTGAGGTGTCACCGCCGCACCCCGTGTACGTGCGGCCGTTGACAGTCACGGTGACGGTGTGGGGAAATGGCCGGCCGCTCATCGAGTCGTTGCAGTTGCGCCGCTCGATCACGGCGATGAACGGACTGCCGTTCGCCGTCGCTTCGAACCGCCAGCCACCCTGCGTGGCGAGCGCAGCCGGCCGCGCCACAGCGGCCGAATCCGCCATTCCCATGTCCGCAAAACGCATTTCGGACGGCGTGAACGTCAGGGTCCAGAACGGCTCGTTGCCGCCCGCGCGGTAGCCGCTCGATGGCGCAGCCGATTCCGGCGCCAGGGTATCCGGGGTAGCGGTGTCCGGGGTAGCGTTGTCCACGGTAGCGGTGTCCGGTTTCGGCGCGATATCACCGGACGGCGCACACGCCAGGGCCATCAGCATGGCTGGGATGCAGAGCCGACGTCGCATGAAGTATCTTCCCCGGGACTGGGTTCAATTGTTCGGGTGATTGCTCCACTGCAATACTTCGACCGGACCCGTCCTGATCCACCCATTAATAGCGATACGATGAGTCTCGATGCATTTCTTGCGGCGGCTGGCCGCTGGCGAGGCGTAAGCCGGTTGACGGACCCGCAGAACGGCCTGGATGACACGTGCCCGTCGACGGCTACGGCGGGACCGGCGCTCCAGGAGAAGTTCGTGCGCATCACGTACGCCTGGGAGCACAGGGGAAAGTCCGAGGAAGGGCTGATCATGATCGCGCACGACCCGGCGGACAGCGCTTGCCAGCTGTACTGGGGGGACACGTTCCACATGGGCCGCGCAATCATGTCGCTCCATGGGCACGTGGATGGCAGCTGTCTGTCAGCGCGCGGAACGTACCCCGTGCCGGGACACCCGGACTGGGGCTGGCGCATCGACGTGGCATGCGAGCCGGCCTCGCTCTGCATCACCATGTACAATATCACGCCCGAAGGCACTGAGGAGATCGCCGTGCGCGGTGAATACACGCGCGGCTGACTCGGGCGGGGTCCCAATCCTTCCAGGCGGACGGCGTGCGCCAGTAGCGAAGCGGGACCCGAACCTGTACGATATCCGCATGCCCATAAAGAGAACGGCCGGGACGCTGGTCCTGGCAGCAGCCCTGTCGATGGCTGCGTGCTCGAGTGCGACGCAGTCCATGCCTCCAGCCCCGGCGCCTGCCGCGTCGCCCGCACCCGCGACGGCAGCGCCGCCGGCCGCCGCGAGTCCGGCACCGCCGGCCGCCCCGGCCCTGGACATGTCCCATGCCGAACACGCCGGCCACGACATGGCCGGGATGGCGTCGCTGCCGGCCACGGCGGGACATGGCTACACGGTTGCGGACGTGCGCTTCATGCAGCACATGATCGGTCACCACGCGCAGGCGATCATCATGGCGGCAAAGGCGCCGTCGCACGGTGCGTCTCCGAACGTGGCCAGGATGGCGCAGAAGATCGACATCTCGCAGCGCGACGAGATCGTGTTCATGAAGCGCTGGCTGAGCGAGCGCGGCCAGGCGATCCCCGCCGACTCCGCGGCTCTGGCGATGGTGATGCCCGGCATGATCAGCGACGCGCAGATGGCGCAGCTCGAGGCCGCGCGCGGTCCGGAGTTCGACCGTCTCTTCCTCACATTCATGATCGGCCACCACGAGGGCGCCCTCCTGATGGTGCGCGACCTGTTCGACGCGCCCGGCGCGGGGCAGGATTCCGAGATCTTCCGGTTTGCCACAGACGTCGATGCCGACCAGCGCGACGAGATTTACGTGATGCAGAAGCTGCTCGACCTAATCCACTGACCGAGGGGACTACATGAGATCAGTATTCGCCGCCCTGATCGCAGCCACGGCGGCCGTATCACCGGCCGTTGCACACGCGCAGCAGGACACGATTGCGACGATGAACGATCCGCGCGCGACGCTCAAGGCGGGTGCGGGCAACACGGCCGCGCATGCCGAGAAGAACATGCGCGTGGTGTCGTTCACGCCGAAGCCGATGGAGTTCGATTCGGCGAAGGGTCTGACGTTCATTAATTCGGACCTGGCGTTCGGCAACGGCAACATCGTCTACCAGGGCAACTTCAGCGGGTTCTCGATCTACGACGTGAGCAACCCGTCGAAGCCGGTGCACCTGAGCACGATGGTGTGCGCGACGGACCAGGGCGATCCGTCGATTTACGGCAACCTGCTGTTCATATCGGCGGAGTCCGGCCGTTCGCGCATCGACTGCGGTACCCAGGGTGTCCAGGATGGCAAGGACCGCATGCGCGGCGTGCGCATCTTCGACGTCAGCAACCCGCGCGCGCCGAAGCTGATCAAGAACGTGCAGACCTGCCGCGGCTCCCACACGCACACGATCGTGCCGCATCCCACCGACAAGAATGTGATCTACATTTACGTCGGCGGGTCGTCCAGCGTGCGTGACTCGTCGGAGGTGGCGGGCTGCAGCGACGGCAGTGTCGAAGAGAATCCGAACACGGCACAGCACCGCGTAGACATTATCCGCGTGCCGCTGAACAATCCGTCGCAGGCGGCGGTCATCGGTTATGCGCGCATCTTCGAGGACCTGCCGCGCTCGCCCGGCCGCGCCGGCGTCGCCGCGGTAGACACGGGTGCAGCAGCCGCCCGCCGCTCGGCCGGCCCGAACGGCTGCCATGACCTGACGTCGTATCCCGCGTACAACCTGGTTGCCGGCTCGTGCGGCAGCTTCGGCATCATGCTGAATGCGTCGAACCCGGAGAAGCCGGTGCGCACCGACGCGAAGTCCGACCTGAACTTCTCGCTCTGGCACACGGCCGTGTTCAACAATGACGCGTCCTCCGTCGTCTACACGGACGAATGGGGCGGTGGAACCCAGCCGCGCTGCCGCATTACGGATCCGCTCCGCCTCGGCGGCAACACGATCCTGAGCCTCGACCGGAACGGCCGCATGACGCAGCACGGCTACTTCAAGATGCTCGCCGCGCAGACCGAGACGGAGAACTGCGTATCGCACAACGGCGGCCTCGTGCCGGTGCCGGGCCGCGACATCATGGTGCAGGGCTGGTACCAGGGCGGCGTGAACGTCTTCGACTTCACGGATCCGAAGAACCCGGTCGAGATCGCATACTTCGACCGCGGCCCGGTGAGTGATACCGCGCGGATCACGGGCGGCTCGTGGGGCGCGTACTACTGGAACGGCTACATCTACTCGTCCGAGCTCTCGCGCGGTCTCGACGTGCTCGAGCTCGTGCCGAGCGCGATGCTCACGCAGAACGAGCTCGACGCCGCAAAGCTCGCCCGCATGACCGAGTACAATCCGCAGTCGCAGCCGAAGATCACGTGGCCCGCGGAGTTCCCGGTCGCACGCGCCTATCTCGACCAGCTCGCGCGCAACAACGGCCTGCCCGCCGCGCGCCGCACCGCGGTCGCGTCCGCACTGGCCGCAGCGGAGAAGGCGAACGGCGGCGCACGGCGCACCGCACTGACGAACCTCGCCAATGCCCTCGACCGTGATGTGAACGGCGCAGGCGACGCCGCGAAGGTCCGTCTGCTGGCTTCGGTTGTCCGCGACATGGCGGTCGCGACGAAGTAGCCGCGTCCCTCCGGACGCGCGTGCACTGAAAGCAGGGGCG
>DASUXU010000178.1:0-13807 GCA_036377735.1 Longimicrobiales bacterium | reverse complement strand
GCCCGCCGCGATCACCATAGGCGACACGAGATTCTTCGGCAGCTCGCCCGTGATCCCGATGCGCACCACGTACAGGCAGAGAATGATGAAGTACAGTGCGACGAGCGGCGGCACGAGGTAGGACACGAGCCGGTAGATCATCCGCGCGAGGTCGCTCTGCTCCTCGAGCGGCCGCACGTAGTCATCCAGTCCGCCGATCACGACCCACGGCACGAGCACGACCATGATCCAGATGAAGACGTGGCCATACAGCCGCTCGTTCAGGTCGAGCTCGAACAGGTTGTCCACCGCCGCGATCGCCACGGCAAGCCCGCCGAACAGCGCGAGACCGTAGAGCGCAATACCAATCGAGCGCAGCACGAAGCGGCTGTTGACTCGCCGGAGTCTGAGGTCCGCATCGCTGGCGTCGCCTGTAAGAGATGGCGCGGCGAACACGAGCAGCACGGCACCGGCGAGCAGCATGAACGCGCGCCACATCTCGGAGCCGCGGTCGAAGTCGCGCGAGAGGAAGAGATAGATCATGGCGGCCACACCGCCCGCTAGCGTCACGGCCTGGCGGCGTGCGTCCGTGATGCGACCCATGGCATTCAGCAGCGTCGCGGACCATGCTGCCGCAATCGCGAGCAGCAGTGCCACGCCGACATGCACGACTTCCGTGCCGATGTCGTTGTCCTCGAGCGCCCAGGACAGCAGTCCCGCGCCGAGCACGGTGAGTGCGCACTCCAGGGGAGCGCGATCGAATGCGCGGCCGGTGTCCGCGAGATAGCGCCTGGTCGAAGTGATGAGACTCACGAGTGCCCTCTGTTCAGCGTTTGACGCGCTTCCACGACTCCTGCGGCATCAGGGCGCCGAGCCCTGCACCGAGCGCAGAATCCATGAACGTATGCTTGATGAGATCCCAGCCGTTTGCATCGGTCACCATCATGAGCACGAGACCGAACCCCGCTCCAACCACTGCACCGCCGATGGCGCCGCCGATCGCACTCTGCTCGCGCGTCGGCACACCGCGGCTCACGTGCAGCCTGTCGACTGATGACACTGGAACCTGCAGCAGGGATGTGCCGCCGCCGAGCTGGATGCCGAGCGAGTCCTGCGTCTTGCTGATGAGATTGCCGAACAGCATCTGGCGAGGATGTCCGGCGACGGTGTCCTTGTCGAGCGTCACGCGCACGCGCTGCCCGATTCGTGCGGTGTCCGGCGTCTGTGCGGATGCCGCCTGCGCGAAAATCATACAGAAAGCCGCAGACGCGAAGCCGCGTGTCAACCGTCGCCAGTTCATGATGCCGTCTTTCAGAGAGATTCGAAGATCTGCACGCCTTCCGGACCATACTGGAGCAGGCGCGTCCGGGTTCCACCGCGCTGCCGCACGATGTCCTGCATCAACAGGTCTTCGCCTGGCCACGGGTACGCGAACACGTAGTCGAAAGCGTCGAGCTCCAGGCCGAGCGCCCGGTATCCGGATATGCCGTCACCGATGGTACCACGCCGCGTGTCCCCCGACGGTGCGACCCACCGGTAGCCGTCCGGGAGGAAGCTGCCGGCGACGAAGGTCGCGCGTGAGTCGAACGTTGCGGCCAGGGAGCGGGCCAGGTCAACAAGTGCGGGATCGAGCTCGATGCCGTACGCCTCGTAGCCGAGCATGTCCGCCATGATGGTGATGACACCGGTGGCGGATCCGAACTCGAGGAATCGCAGGCCGGGCGCGCGCAGGCGGAGCAGCGTGTCGAGCACGCGGTCGTATGCTGCGGGCACGAACGGGTGCCAGTCCTGCGTGCGGACGTCGCGGTCGAACCGCTCGAACATCGACCGGCCCTCGTCCTGGAGACGACGGATCCGGTCGAGGTCGGGCGGCGGCAGGACGCCCGTGGACGCCCCGCCGTCCCGCATCAGGACCGCGCCTTGAGCTGGCGCAGCACGTAGTGCAGGATGCCGCCGTGACGGTAGTACTCCCGCTCCTGCGGCGTGTCGATGCGCACCAGGGCCTTGAACTCGCGGACAGTCTTCCCGTCCGCCGACCTCGCCCGCACCGTGACCATGCGGTCCGCCGCGTTCTTCGCTTCGATCGCGGTCGCCAGACCCGTGATGTCGAAGATCTCTTCACCGGTGAGTCCCAGCGATTCGGCGTTCTCACCCTCCGCATACTGCAGTGGCAGCACACCCATGCCGACGAGATTGGAGCGGTGAATGCGCTCGTAGGACTCCGCGATCACGGCGTGCACACCGAGCAGGCGCGGGCCCTTCGCTGCCCAGTCGCGCGACGAGCCCGTGCCGTACTCCTTGCCCGCGAGAATCACCAGCGGGACGCCGGCCGACTGGTAGCGGATCGACGCGTCGAAGATCGACATGACTTCGTTGGTCGGCAGGTGACGCGTAACGCCACCCTCCACGCCCGGCGTAAGCTTGTTGCGCAGCCGGATGTTGGCGAATGTTCCGCGCATCATCACTTCGTGATTGCCACGCCGCGAGCCGTACGAGTTGAAATCCTTCGGCTGCACCTGGTGATCCATCAGGTACTTGCCCGCAGGGCTGTCCGTCTTGATCGAGCCGGCCGGCGAGATGTGGTCGGTCGTGATGGAATCGCCGAGGTGCGCGAGCACGCGCGCGTTCGCGATGTCCGTGACCGCGCCCGGCTGCTCCGGCATGTCCACGAAGTACGGCGGGTTCTTGATGTACGTCGAGTCGTCGCTCCATTCGAACAGCGCGGACTTCGGCGTGGGCAGCGCGCGCCAGCGCTCGTCGCCCTCGAACACCTGCGCGTACTGCCGCTGGAACATCTCCGGCTGCACGGACGTCTTCATGACCGCCTCGATCTCCGCGGTCGTCGGCCAGATGTCCTTCAGGAAAACCGACCTGCCGTCGCCGCCTGTCCCGATCGGCTCGTTGTACATGTCGATGTCCACGGTGCCGGCGATCGCGAATGCGACGACGAGCGGCGGTGACGCGAGGTAGTTCGCGCGCGTGTCGGGATTGATGCGCCCCTCGAAGTTGCGATTGCCCGACAGCACGGACGCGGCGACGAGACCGCCCTTGTGGATCGATTCCGAAATCTCCTCCGGGATCGGCCCGCTGTTGCCGATGCACGTCGTGCAGCCGTAGCCGACCAGGTTAAACCCGAGCTTGTTCAGCGGCTCCGTGAGGCCGGCGTGGTCGAAGTAGTCGGTCACCACTTTCGAGCCCGGCGCGAGCGACGTCTTCACCCACGGCTTCGACGTCAGCCCCTTCTCCACCGCCTTCTTCGCGAGCAGACCCGCGGCCACCATGACGGACGGATTGGAGGTGTTGGTGCACGATGTGATCGCCGCGATCACGACAGCGCCGTCCTCCAGGTCGAAGCGCTGGCCGCCGAACGATGTTTCGACCTTCGCTTTCGCGTGTGCGACGGCGGTAGCGCCCGCATCACCCGTGGCGCTGCCACGCCGCTGCGCGCTCAGCTCCTCGAGCGCGTGATCGAACGCGGGACGCATGTCCGACAGCTTGATGCGGTCCTGCGGCCGTCTCGGGCCCGCCAGGCTGGGTACGACCTGGCCAAGATCGAGCTGGAGCGTATCGGAGTATACCGACTCGGGCGTGTCTGCCGAGTGGAACATCCCCTGCTCCTTCATGTACGCCTCGACGATCTTCACATGCTCCGGATTGCGGCCCGTGAAGTTCAGGTAGTCGAGCGTCTGCTGGTCCACCGGGAAGATGCCGCACGTCGCACCGTATTCGGGCGCCATGTTGGCGATGGTTGCGCGGTCCGCGAGGCGCAGCGATACCAGGCCCGGACCGTAGAACTCCACGAACTTCCCGACCACGCCGCGCTTGCGCAGCATCTCGGTGACCGTGAGCACCAGGTCGGTCGCAGTCGCGCCTTCGGCGAGCTCACCCGTCAGCTTGAAGCCGACGACCTGCGGGATCAGCATGGACACGGGCTGCCCCAGCATCGCGGCCTCGGCCTCGATGCCGCCTACACCCCAGCCCAGCACGCCCAGGCCGTTGACCATCGTCGTATGCGAGTCCGTGCCCACCAGTGTGTCGGGGTAGAGCTGCGGCGGGGAGAAGTTGTCGTTGCGGAATACGACGCGCGCGAGATATTCGACGTTCACCTGGTGCACGATGCCGGTGCCCGGCGGGACGGCGCGGAAGTTCTTGAGCGCTTCCTGACCCCAGCGCAGGAACGCGTAGCGCTCGCCGTTGCGCTGATACTCCATGTCCACGTTGTGCGCGAACGCCATGCGGGTGCCGAACTCGTCGACCTGCACGGAGTGATCGATCACCAGCTCGGCCGGCTGCAGCGGATTGATGCGCTTCGGGTCGCCCCCCATCTGCTTCATCGCATCGCGCATCGCCGCGAGGTCCACCACGGCCGGAACGCCGGTGAAGTCCTGCATCAGCACCCGCGCCGGCGTGAAGTTGATCTCGTTCGAGGGAATCGCCTGCGGATCCCACTGCGCGATCCCGAGGATGTCCTCCTCCTCCGAGAACTCGCCCGCGAACCGCAGCATGTTCTCGAGCAGCACCTTGAGCGAGTACGGCAGGCGCTGCACGTCATAGCCCGCCTTCTCGAGCGCGCCCAACCGGAATATCTCGAAATCGCTGCCGCCCACACTCAGTCGTGAACGGCTGCCGAACCCCTTGTCACTGGCCATTTCTCTGCCCCCTGCCTCGAATCGCGTCCCATTTCCAGACGGGCATAATGGCGAATTGCGCGCCCCTCGGCCACCCGTGCTACCGCCGGGGCGTGATGAACCGCAGCCAGCCGGGAAGGTCGTTTTCGATGCGCGGCGTCATGGGGTCATTGGCGACGGACCAGATGGTCGCGAAGGCCGCCCGCGAGACCGCCTCCATCTTGCCCGGGTCCAGCTTCGACGCCTCGTCCTTCAGGCCGTGGTAATCGCCATGGAGGCCGGTGAAGAACTCGATGAACGGAATGCCGCGCTCGAAGAACGGCGACGCATCCGTACGCGGATAGAAGAACTGGTTGTCAGCCACGTCGAACTGGCGGTCGAACGCGATGAAGCCGAAGTCCCGCTCCACCCGCTCCGTGATCGCCATGAGGTGCGGGCTCAGCACGCGCGGCCCCGCAATGAACACCTCGCCCGGGCCGCTGAGCGCGTCGTCTCCAGTAGCGTCGCTGCCCGCCGGATTCGAGCGCCCGATCATGTCCACATTGAAATGTGCGGCGATGCTGTCGCCCGTGTTGCTGTACGCGAGCGAGCGCGACCCCCACAAACCCGTCTCCTCGCCGGAATCCCAGATCAGCATGATCGGCCGCCGGGCGCGCGGCGCGCCCATCAGCGCCTTTGCGATCGCGAGATTGCCGGCACTGCCGGACGCGTTGTCATCCGCCGCGTTGTAAATGCTGTCACCGTCGGCACTCCGATTGCCGACCGCGCCGTCCAGGTGTGACGCCACGGACACGTACTGATTCCGCATCGCGGCGTCAGCACCGGGGATGATGCCAACCACGTTGAATGGGCGGGCGCTTGTTTCGGATGCGACGATGTCCACGCGCAGGCGGGCGTCCGGGCGCAGTGCGAAGGACGCGGGCAGGTCGGCGGTGCCGTCCGCCCGGAGCAGGTCCGCGCCGCTCACGCGTTCCCCCTCCAGCAGCCGTGCGACGGCGGCTTCGGACAGCATCAGGTTCGGCAACGGATACGGCGCATAGGAGCGGCCCGCGGTAGGCACGATGTCCCGGACCTGCGGCGCGCGGCCTCTTGCGGCATTGAGCTGCTGTGCCGTGCCGATCGTCAGGATTCCCGCTGCACCGCGGGACCTCGCCTCTTCCGCGACGTCGGTGAAATCTGCGATATAGCGACCGTACGTTCGCCTCGTCGCAGGCGGAACCGCGTGCACGAGGAGCCACTTACCCCTCACATCCAGGCCGCGGTACGGATCGATGCCCTTCGCCGGAATGGCGATCCCCTGCCGCACGTAGACTATCTGGCCCTCGTGGACGCCCGGCTCGTTGAACCCCGTTGCGACGAAGTCGCGGCCGTAGAGCAGCGGCTGGTTTCTGATCGTGCCCGCGGTTTTTCCCGTGTCCAGCACGAGCCGCCTCAGGGTGTAGTGGCGGAGATACGTCCCGTTGTCCCCGGCCGGCTGCACGCCGAGCTGCGCCAGGCGCCGGGAGATGTAGGCCGCCGCCGAATCCATCCCCGGCGTGACCCGCATCTGCCCGTCCACCGTGGCCCTGCCGCGGAGCGCGTCCGACGCCAGGTAGCCCGCGTCCCGGGCGAGATCGTCCCCGGTTATGAGGGCAGCAGCGGCACGGATCGGATCGGCGTCTGCGCCTGTCCGCGTGGCTGATGGCCGCGTGGTCGCAGCCGGCGTGGTCGCAGCCGGCGTGGTCGCCTTCGCCGACGGCGCGCAGCTCAGCACCGAGAGCAGAAGGACCACGGTAAGGGGGAGCATCGTCGGGCGGACGGTCACGGGTGCACTCCGTATCGGGTTCGATCGGCCTGGCGGAACGGCGGAATAATAGGTGAGGGCGAGGGCTGAAGGCCAAAGGCCAATTTTGGACGGCGAGGGTGAGGGCGAGCGGCCAGTGCGAGGATGAAAGGGGTCCGGAATTGACGTGGGTGATGCGCGCGTCGCGCCCGGTGGTGTTGGTTGCAGCAATTCCGGCAATTATCGCCGTTCGCGATGCGCGCTGTTCGGGGGGCCGCGAGGCGCGCAACAATAGCGGCAATAATTGCCGCGGATGATGCGCAATGGCGGACGGACGGCTTGCGTCGCAACAATGACGGCAGTTCTATGCCGGCACCCGGCAAATCCGCAAACTTCCAGTTCGAGGAGCTGCTGCGCTTCAACAATGCGGACGCATGCCCGGTTGCACCACGTTCGGCTCTGGCATACACTCGACGGTGCAGCGGCGCGGCGCCCGAAACGCCGTGACCCACCCACGATCCGCCCTGAGGCACCATGAAATTCCTCACCCCACGCTTGCTCCGCTCCGTCTTCGCCACACGCCCCGTGGCCATGCGCCCCGTGGACGGTCGACCCGTGGATGGTCGACCAGTGGCCGTGCTCGCCGGGGCCGCGCTGTGCATGGCGACGCTCAGCGGTTGCGCGGTGCGCGCGCAGAGGTCTCACGAGCCTGGACCTGCCGGAGCGCATGCGGTCGCGCATGCGGCAACGCGCGCGGTCGTGCCGGCAGGGGCGGAGGACGCGGCGCTGCGGCGGAAGCTGGAGGCGGTTACAAACGGCTTCCACGGCAATGTCGGCATCTATGTCCGCAACCTGCGCACGGGCGCTACGGTGGCGATCGCGGCGGACGACACGTTCCCGACCGCGAGCATCGTGAAGATTCCGCTGCTGATCACATTGTTCGACCAGGCGCGGCTCGGCACCGTCAACCTCGACAGCCTCTACACGCTCACGGACTCCACAATCATCCAGAACGACGGCGACGACGCGTTCGCGCCGGCGCAGCTCGGCACGAAGATGGAGCCGCGGAGGATGGCATATCTGATGATGTCGCTGAGCGACAACACGGCGAGTGTGTGGATCCAGACGCTGATCGGCGGGTCGCAGGTCGCGAATGCGTGGCTCGAGCAGCACGGCTATGCCGTCACGCGGGACAACTCGCGCGTCGCGGAGCGCCGGCCGCTGCACAGGCGGTGGGGCTGGGGCATGACGTCGCCGCGCGAGATCGCGTCGCTGCTGGTGAGCATTCGCAGCGGCGAAGTCATCTCACCGGATATCTCGGAGGAGCTGTACCGCTTCATGACGCGGTCGTACTGGCGGGAGGAAGCGCTGTCGGCGATCCCTGCGGACGTGCAGGTGGCGAGCAAGCAGGGCGCGGTCAATGCATCACGCTCGGAAGTACTGCTGGTACACGCACCCGCAGGCGACTACGTGCTGTCGGTCCTGACGAAGAACAATGAGGACCAGCGATGGGTGCACGACAATGAAGCGTACATCATGATCCGGCGGGTCTCGTGGACGGTCTACAACCACTTCAATCCGGACGACCCGTGGCGGCCGGAGTGGCTGCGCCGATGAGTCTGCCGGAGCTGGGCATCATCGAGGGTTTCTACGGCATCCCGTGGACGTGGACGGCGCGCGCGTCCAACGTCGCATTCCTCGCACCTCAGGGATACCGCTCATATATGTATGCGCCGAAGGGCGACCCGTTCCTGCGGCTGCGCTGGGAGGAGCCGCATCCGGACGCGCATGCGGAGGAGCTGAAGCGGTTCAGTGCGACGTGCCGCAAAGCGGGCATGCGCTTCGGCGTCGGCCTCAGTCCGGTCCTGAAAAACGGCTTCACGGCAGACGCGAAGACCGCGCTCGACCGCAAGCTGACGTTCCTCGATGATGTCGGCATCGACGACTTTGCGCTGCTCTTCGACGACATGCGCGGCGAGACGCCGGACCTGGCCAGGCAGCAGATCGAAGTCGCGCACTGGGCTGCGGCTCGCACGAAAGCCACGCGCGTCATCGTGTGCGGTTCGTACTACACGGACGACCCCGTGCTCGACCGCGTGTTCGGCGCGCGGCCGCCGGGTTATGAAGCGGAGCTCGGCGCCGGGCTCGACGAGCGGATCGGCATCTACTGGACGGGTGAAGAAGTGTGCTCGCGGCAGTTCACGACAGGGCACCTCGAGCGCGTCAGCACCACACTGCGTCGCAAGCCGACGCTGTGGGACAACTATCCGGTGAATGACGGCGCGCGCATGTCGCAGTACCTGCACGTGCGCGGTTTTACAGGAAGGCCGGCGTCGATTGCAGATCATATTGCCGCACACGGCGTGAACCCCGCGGTGCAGCCGACGCTCTCACTCATTCCGATGCTCACACTCGTGGACAGCTATCGGCTGGGGGACGCGTACGAGTACGGCAGCTCGTTCCGCGCGGCGGCGCAGCGCGTCGCGGGACCGGAGCTCGCACAGAAGCTGTACGAGGACGTGCTCGTGCTGCAGGACGTAGGGCTCGACCGGCTGGGTGAGAAGGAAGCGCTGCTTCGCTCGCGCTATGAAGGCGAGCCGCATGAGGCGGCGAAGGAGATAGTCGCGTGGCTGAACGGCGAATACCGCATCACGGACGCACTGGTGCGCGCCATGGTGGGCAACGACCAGGGCTGACGCGCGGCGCGCGGCGCGCGGCATGCCCCGGCACCCGCGGAGTCAGTCCAGGAACAGCCGGACTTCGCCGCCCGTCTCCTCCACGCGATACACGCCGATCGCCTTCCCGGCCGGCCCGCACTTCACGGCGCCCGTAGCGACATTGAACTGCGAACCGTGCCACGGGCATTGCACTGTACCGCAGATCATGATGCCGCCCGCGAGGGAGCCGCCGCGGTGCGTGCAGTGATCATCGAATGCGACGAATCCCGATTCAGTCCTGCCGAGCACGACCCGCTTCCCTGCGATGCGTACCAGCTTCATCTGGTCCACAGCGAGCTCGCCCGCTGACGCCACGACGTCGCCCGATCGTGCGACGGTGGTCTCGCTCCACCGGCGGTTGTACGCGTACTTGGTGTCCACGCCGATGTGGTTCTTCGCCATGAGCTTCCCGCCCATGGCGCCGCTGAAGAGGATGAGCACGGCGCCCAGCCCCTCGGCCGCGACCAGGACCGGCTCGGGACGGATGCCCGGGTCGCCGCGCAGGAACCAGACACCGGCGAACAGGGCGACGGCGGCGAGGTTGAGCAGCATGTGGCGCGTCGCCCGGCGCTTCGCGCTGCTGGCGGGCGGGACGGTGTAGATGTAATCGACAAAGCCGGGGACCGCCGCCGCGAGCGCGGTTACGACACCGCCGATCAGAAGTGCCCACGAGACGGCGGGCCACCAGTCCGGGCAGGGGCAGAACACGTCCACCACGTCCATGGCGGTGCCGCCGAGCAGGAATGCGATCGGGAAGTGGACGATCGCGGGGTGGATCGGGTCGCCCCGGAAATGGGCCTTGCTCCGCATGGTCGGCTCCTCGATGGTGAGGCAAGGTACGTGCAGGGGCGGACGTGCATGCAAGGATCACACACACCTCCTCCGAGGAGCCCGGCCATGCGTCTCCGCGCGCTCGCCATCATCACTGCCGTCACAACCCTGCTGCCCGCACCCGGGACCGCGCAGATGATGCCCCTTCAGGATGACCCTGCGCAGCACCCCCGTGTGCGGATCTCGCCGTGGGTCGGCTGGCTGCCCGCCGTGACGCGCACGGAGGAGTGGGTCAACAGCGACGGCGCCGGCACCAACACCTTCGTGGACATCGACTACACCCTGGACGACGGGTATGCGGTCGGCTTCAATGTGGAGGTGCGCGTGCACGGGCCGTGGAACGCCTTCGGTGGTGCAATGTTCGCCACGCGCGGCGACAGCGAGTTCGCCATGCGGGACAGCACGGACGCATTCGAGATCAATGGCAGCCGCTTCCTGGCGCTGCGGGCGGGAGCATCCTACGTGCTGCGTCAGCGCGATTCGGAGCTGGCCCTGCGACGGCTCTCCGGCTCCGTCCACGTCGCACCGTTCTACATGCGCGAGATGCCGCGGGCCGAGGTTGGCTTCGATGACTCAGCGGTATTCCAGGATGCGGACCACTTCGGCCTGAGTGTCGGCGCGACTGGCGAGCTGCCCTTTGCGACGGACCGGCTCGCACTGCAGCTCGGTGTGGACGACTACATCACGCTCTGGAACGATGACGCACTGGCGCGCCTGCCCGCGGCGTTCTTCGATGATGCTGGAACGGGCACCGTGAGCCGTGTGGACAGTGATGTATCCCACCAGTGGGTCATCCGCGCCGGGATCAGCGTGCGGATGCGGTAGTCCATGGTTTTCCCGGCGTTTCCGCTTATCTTGCGCCGCGTATGTCCATCATCATCGGCGTGGCCGGCGGGAGCGGGTCCGGAAAGACGACGGTCGTAAAGTCGATCGTGCGCAGCCTCGGCAAGGGGCAGGTGTCCGTCATCCATCACGATTCCTACTACCGTGATGCGAGTCACCTGCCGCTCGAGGCGAGGCAGTCGATCAACTACGACCACCCGGACGCGCTCGAGACGGAGCTGCTGGTCGAGCATCTCCAGGCGCTGCGCGCCGGCGAGACAGCGGACGTCCCCGTCTACGACTTCACCACCCACTCCCGTGTGGACGAGACCGAAACCGTAAAGCCGCGCAAGGTCATCATCGTGGACGGCCTGCTCATCCTCTGGGACGCGCGGCTGCGCAGCCTGATGGACATCAAGGTGTATGTCGATACCGACGCGGACCTGCGTTTCATCCGTCGCCTGACGCGCGACATGGAGGAGCGCGGCCGGACGGCGGAGTGGATCATCAGGCAGTACCTGGACACGGTGCGCCTGATGCACCTCGAGTTCGTCGAGCCGAGCAAGCGCTACGCGGATCTCATCGTGCCGGAGGGCGGCCACAACCTCGTCGCCATCGACATGCTGATAACGAAAATCCGTTCGGTGCTCCGGGACGGAGTGGAGACGCTGTGACGGCCGCGCGCCGCATTGCCATCGGCTTCGGCGTTGCACTGCTCCTCGTGAGCATCATCGGCATCACATCCCTCGCCAGTGTCACGAGTCTCAGCCGCACCACGGAAGCCGTTCGCCGCAGCACGGATATGGTGATGAGCCTGTCCGAGCTCGAGCGCCACATGACGGAGCTCGAGTCGGCCGCGCGCACGTTCGTCATCACCGGTGACATCGCGTACGAGGCGCCGTTCAACTTCGCCACGGCCGGCACGGAGAAGGTGCTGGACGACCTGATCGAGAACGCATCGGGCGACGAGGCGCAGACGGCGATCGCGCTGGAGCTGAGGCGGCTCGCACGCTCGAAGAACCGCGTCAGCTCCGAGCTGATGGACATCCGCCGGCTCCAGGGGATGGAGGCCGCCGCGGCGTTCGTGCGGCTCGGCACGGGCAAGGCCGTGATGGACACCATTCGGATGCGGACCGCGGAGATGAAGCAGCACGCGGTTACACTCCAGGCTGCCGAGCGTGCAGAAGCCGCTATCAATGCCCGCCGCACGGAGCTGATCACCGGCGGCGGCGCCGCACTCGCATTTCTCCTTCTCACCATCGCCGGCATCACGGTCGCGCGCGAGTTCGCGGTGCGCCGCCGCGCGGAGACCGCGATGCGCGAGAGCCAGGCACAGCTCAGCCAGTTCCTGGACTCCCTGCCGATCGGTGCGTTCGTCATCGATGCGCACGGCCGTCCCAGCTTTGCCAATACCACCGCGCTCACCATGCTCGGCGCCGGTACGATCGACGACCTGGACATCGTGACGCCCGGCATGACGATTCCGCTCTGGCGCGATGGACAGAACACCGCGGTGGATGCAGCGGACGACCCGATGCGCGCGGCGCTGCGCGGGCTTGCCGCACGGCGGGAAGGCCTCGAGCTGCGCACGGGCGAGACGCACATCCCCATCGAGATATCGGCCGCACCGGTGTTCGACAGCAATGGCAACGTCGCATACGCCATTGCCGCATTCAGCGACATCACCGAGCGCGTGCGGGCCAGGCAGGCGCTGCAGGATGCAACGCGCGCAGCGGAGGACTCCAACCGCGCCAAGAGCGACTTCCTCGCCCGCATGAGCCACGAGCTGAGGACACCGCTCAACTCCGTGATCGGGTTCGCGAACATCCTGCTCAAGAACAAGGGGGGCCGCCTCGGCGAGCAGGAAATCAGCTACCTGCAGCGCGTACTCGACAACGGAAAGCACCTGCTCCTGCTGATCAATGACATTCTCGACCTGTCCAAGGTGGAAGCCGGCAAGGTCCAGGTCGAATGGGAAACCGTCGCGCTCCAGCCACTGCTCCAGGACATCGTGCACCAGCTCGAGACGCAGGCGCGCAACGGCGTGCGGCTCGCCGTGGAGATGAAGACCGGTCTCGTGCCGATCACTTCCGACTCCGCGCGGCTGCGCCAGATCCTGATCAACCTGGTCGGCAACGCACTCAAGTTCACCGAGGCCGGCAGTGTAGTCGTATCGGTCGACACGGTTCCCGGCACTCGGCGGCCGTCCATCATCCGCGTATCCGACACCGGCATCGGCATCCCCGCCGAACGGCTGGGCAGCATCTTCGAGGCGTTCGAGCAGGCGGACCGCTCGACGGCGCGGCAGTACGGCGGCACGGGTCTCGGCCTGCCCATCTCGCGCGCACTCTGCGAGCTGCTCGGCTACACGCTCACAGTTTCGAGCGATGTCGGGGTCGGCACGCAGTTCTGCATCGACCTGCTGGCCGACGTCAACAAGGCCCGCACGGAAGAGACGAACGAGACGGCGGACGCGTAGCATGGCGGGGTTCGAGCGCTACATCGCAAAACTCACGACGCGCGTCGAACAGCGCGTGGACGGGGCCATCGACCGGCTGCGCGGACCGCGCGCGCCGCGCCAGATCGCAGCCTACCGCGGCTTCGGCACCGACAGCGAGGTGTTCGTCTCGGGGCGGGTTCTCGCCAATGACCCGCCGGCCGCAGCGAGCGCCGGCGATTCCTGGCTGCGCAACCTCCACAACACATACAGACGGCTGGAAAGCGACGAGGTGCCCGGCGTCGTCGTGCGCGCTGCACTCGAAGGCGCGGCGACCGAGGCCGTGACGGACGGGGAGGGTTTCTTCCGCGCATGGCTGCGGCTGCCGCAGCCGCTCCCCCGTCGCCTGTGGCACGAGGGCGTGCTGCAGGTCACCCCCGACGGCGCGCCGCCCATCGTGCAGCCGTTCCATGTGCTGACGCCGCCGCCCGCCGCCGCGTTCGGCATCATCAGCGACCTCGATGACACCGTCATCCACACGCGCGCGACCAGCCCGCTGCACATGGCGCGCGACATCCTGTTCGGCAACGCGCGCACCCGCCTGCCCTTCCATGGCGTCGCCGCTTTCTAC
>DASUXU010000177.1:0-7087 GCA_036377735.1 Longimicrobiales bacterium | reverse complement strand
GGGTCGCCGGCGTGGCGGTCATGGTTGCCGCGCACCAGCGTCATCTCGACGTCCGCCCATCGCGATCGCCAGTCGCGGAGCGCATCGAGCGTCCCGGGCGTGCGGCCCTGCGCGGCGTGCAGGAAGTCGCCGAGGATGATGAGCCGCTGCACATCGAGCCGCGCGCGCAGTGCGTCCAGCCGTGCAACTGCGTCCGCGGTCGTGCCGTGCGGCACGGGCAGTCCCTCCGACCGAAATGTTGCAGACTTGCCGAAGTGCGTGTCCGCCACGTACAGTGTGCGCTCCGTCGCACGGTAGACGGCCAGCTCGGGACACAGCAGCAGCCGCTCACCTGCGACAACAACCTCGACGTCACCGGGCTCCAAACGCAAAGTCATCCGGCCGCCTTCTCCAGCACGAGCTGCATGCGCCGGATCCGGTCCAGGACCGTCTCCGACGAGACCTTCTCCCTCGTGCGATCCACCAATAGAGGAAACGCCAGTGGCGGCGTGCGCTTCGGCCGTGTCAGCACAACGCGCGCACCGGAAAGCCTTTCGAGCGTTCGCCCGAGTCGGCTGCTCTCGAGCTGACGCTCCAGCACTTCGCGGTGCGCCTGCGACACGAGCATGTTGGACGGGTCGTACTGCCGGAACACGTCGAAGAACAGCCCGCTCGACGCCTGCAGCTGCCTCGCCGATTTCCCGGAACGCGGCAGTCCGGGAAAAACCAGTCCGGCGATGCGCGCGATCTCGCGGAACTGACGCCGCGCCATCTCCGTCGCGTTGAGTGAAGCGGTCACGTCCGACAGCAGGTTATGGGGACTCAAGAGGCCCGCATCGAGGGCAGCCTCGAGCGGCGCCTGCTCCGGCGACAGCAGCTCGATGCCGTAGTCATTCGAGGACATCGCGAACGAAATGGGCTGCAGCCGCGCGATGCGCCACGCGAGCAGTGCGGCAAGGCCTTCGTGCACGAGCCTGCCGTCGAATGGAAAGATGAAGACGTGCCAGCCCTCGCGCGTCTTCACTTCCTCGATCAGCACCTCGTCCGGCCGCGGAATGCGCGACCACTTCCGCTGCACCTCCAGGATCGGGCGGATCGCCTCGAGCTCGGGGCCGCGATACACGCCGTCAGCCGCTTCACCCAGGCGCGCACGCAGTGCCGCGGCCAGCTCGCCGGACAGCGGCAGACGGCTGCCCATCCAGCGCGGAATCGCGCCCTTCGTCGACGCAGAACGCCGCACCCACACCTTCATGTCGCGGATGCGCACGAACTCGAGCGCACGACCGCCGAATACGAAGCGGTCGCCGGGCTTCAGCCGTGCGATGAACGATTCCTCCACACTGCCGATGCGGCCGCCGCGCAGGAAGTGCACGGCAATCTCGGCGTCACTGACGATGGTGCCGATCGACATGCGGTGACGGCGTGCGAGCACCGGCTTCTCCACGACGTGCAGGCCATCGCGCACGACCACACGGGAATACTCTGGATACGCCGCCAGCGCCGACCCGCCGCGCGCGATGAAGTCGAGGACCCACGCCCACTCGTCGTCCTGGAGCTGCGAATACGCCGCTGTGTCACGCACCTCGCGCAGCAGGGCGTCGGCATCGAAGCCGCCGCCAACCGCGAGTGTCACGGCGTGCTGCACCAGCACGTCCAGCGGCCGCTCCACCGGCAGTCTCGCCTCGACCGCGCGCTGCTCGATCCCGTCGCGCACGGCCGCGACCTCGAGCAGCTCCAGCGTGTGTGTCGGCACGCACGTCACCCGGCTCACCGCGCCCGGTCGGTGCCCGCTCCGGCCTGCGCGCTGAAGCGTGCGTGCGACGCCTTTCGGGCTGCCGACCTGCAGCACGCGATCCACCGGCGAGAAGTCCACGCCGAGATCGAGGCTCGACGTCGCGACGACGCAACGCAATGCACCGCTGCGCAGTCCGGCCTCCACCCAGTCGCGCTGTCTGCGGTCCAGCGACCCGTGGTGCAGTGCAATCGTACCCGCCCACTCCGGCCTGGCGCCGAGAATCGCCTGGTACCAGATCTCCGTCTGAGACCGCGTGTTGGTGAACACGATCGCGCTCGCGGCTGCTTCGATCGCTTCTATCACCTGCGGCAGCATCGTCGTGCCGAGATGGCCGGCCCACGGAAAGCGCTCGATCGATGGCGGAATCAGCGAGTCGACGACGACCGTCTTCGGCTCGACACCTTTCACAATCCTCGCCTGCTCGCATCGCTGCATGCCCTGCAGCGCGCGCTGCGCATCCGCGAGATTACCGATCGTCGCCGACAGGCCCCATGTTCGCAAAGACGGACACAAAGACCGAAGATGCGCGAGGCACAGCTCGACCTGCACGCCACGCTTCGTGCCCATCAGCTCGTGCCACTCGTCGACGACCACGACGCGCAGGTCGCGGAACAGCGTCGCCGCATCCGCGCGTGAGAGAAATAGTGACAGGCTTTCCGGCGTCGTAATCAGTGCAGTTGGCAACCGCTTCCGCTGTCGCGACCGGTCGCGCGCGCTCGTGTCGCTGGTGCGTGTGCCGATCGTCCACGGAATGCCGAGGTCGTCGATCGGCTGTCGCAGTGCTTCGAGCGTATCGGCCGCGAGCGCGCGCAGCGGTGTGATCCAGAGCACGCGCAGCGGCGGGTCTTTGTCGCCATCGGCGAGGGCCTCGATGACCGGGCCCATCCAGGCTGCGAGTGTCTTGCCTGTTCCCGTTGCTGCGTGCACGAGACCGCTGTCGCCTTCCGCATACGCCCGCCAGACGGCGCGCTGGAACGTGAACGGCTTCCAGCCGCGCGCGGCAAACCAGTTGTCGACGGCCTCACGTGCGGCCGCGACAGCACGCGCCTGCGCAGCCTTCGATGGCGCACCTGGACTGCGGCGTTCGGCGCTCAAGACCTCTCCTGCATCGCGATCAGCGCGCGCAGCGCGTCGAGGCCGTCGGCATCTTGCGGCTTCTTGTCCGTGCGCCAGCGCAGAATTCGCGGAAATCTGACTGCGACGCCGGACTTGTGACGCGTCGACGCCTGGATCCCCTCGAAGCCGATCTCGAACACGTGGAAGGGTGTCACCGACCGCACCGGCCCGAACTTCTCCAGTGTGTTCGCGCGGATCCACGTGTCGAGCCTGCGGATCTCCGCATCCGTGAGGCCGGAATAGGCTTTCGCGAACGGAACCAGCTCGCCGTCACGCCAGACTGCGAACGTGTAGTCGGTGAACAGCGACGCCCGCCGGCCGTGGCCGGCCTGCGCGTAGATCAGCACGGCGTCCACGGTAAATGGCTGTACCTTCCACTTCCACCACCCGCCCCGTTTGCGGCCCACGCCATATACGCTGTCGAGGGGCTTCAGCATGAGACCTTCCGCGCCGATGCGCCGCGCGTCCTGCTGCGCTGCGCGCGCGTCCGCCCACGTCTCCAGCGGCACGGCGGGCGATAGTCTGAAATGCGTCCCGCCATGCCTCTCGAGTAAGTCAGCGAGCGAAGACCGCCGCTCCCGCAAGGGAAGTGACCGCATGTCGCGGCCATCCAGCTCGAGCAGGTCATACACGACAACCACGACAGGCACTTCCGCGAGGATCTTCGGCCCGAGCTTGAGCCGTCCAATGCGGCGCTGCAGCTGAGCGAACGGCAGTGGCGCGTCCGCCATCCACGGCAGGATCTCGCCGTCCAGCACGGTGCCGTCCGGCAGACGCGTGGATGCAGCGGCCAGCTCGGGGAACCGGTCCGACAACGCCTGCTCGCCGCGTGACCAGATGAACGTCTCGCCGCGACGGCGGATCACCTGCGAGCGGATGCCGTCCCACTTCCATTCTGCCAGCCAGTCGTCAACATTGCCGAGCGACTCGATCTCGTCCTCGAGCGGATGCGCGAGGTAGAAAGGATACGGCCTAGCGTGACTCGCATCATCCGTGTCCGCCTGCAGCAGGCGATTGAATGCATCACCGGACGGCTCCCAGTCGCCCATCAGCCGGTGCGCAACCGCACTCTCCGGCACATCACTCGCCTGCGACAGTGCGCGCACGACCAGTGTGCGCGACACGCCGACGCGGAAGCCGCCCGTCAGCAGCTTGGTCCACAGCAGGCGCGCCGTGCCGTCCAGCTCGGACCACGCGCGCACCACCTCCGCGCGCTGAACATCCTCCGCCTCTCCCGACAGCCGCAGCAGCCGATCCTCGATCCACTGCGTGAGCGACAGGTCGGATGTAGATGCGGCAGGCGGCAGCAGCAGCGCGATGGTCTCCGCAAGATCGCCCACCGCGTGATAGCACTCCTCGAACAGCCACTCCGGCACCCCCGCGACTTCCACCGCCCACGCCGCCAGCTTACGCGCACCCACCAGCCGCTTCGGCCGGTTACCACTCAGAAAGTGAACCGCCCACGCCGCATCGGATGCCGGCGCCGACCGGAAATACGAAACCAGCGCCGCGACCTTCTCATTCGTCCGCGTCGTCTGATCCACTGCCTCGAATAATTCAGCAAACCCCTTCATTGCGCAGCCGGCGCCTCCCCCTGGCCCAGCCCCTCTCCCTCTCCCTCACCCTCTCCCTCACCCTTCCAGAGGGCAGGGAGCACTTGGGCGTCGACACCCACGCCACTCAGGTAACGCGCCACCTCTTCCCTGTACCCGTGCGTCACCAGCACATGCTCCGCCCCCGTCGCATGCACGGTGTCCAGCAGTGACGGCCAGTCCACGTGATCGGAGAGCACGAACCCGCGGTCGACGCCACGCCGGCGTCGCACACCGCGCACGCGCATCCAGCCCGATGCGAACGCGGCGGAATACTCGCCGAACCGCCGCAGCCACGGACTCGCACCTGCCGACGGGGGTGCAACGATGAGTGCGTTGCCGAACGACGTGCCGCGCGGCTGCGTCGCGTGCAGTGTGGAAGGGAGCACAACGCCCGACGCGCGGTAGTCCGCGTTGAGGCGCTCCACGGCGCCGTGCGCGTAGATGGGACCGTGCTCGCGGCCGATGAGACCGGCGAGGAGCCGCTGAGCCTTGCCGAGCGCGTAGCCGAGCAGTACGGAGGCGCGGCCTGCCTCCGCATTGATACGCCACCACTCGCTGATGCGCGCGAAGACGTCATCCTGTGACGGCCAGCGGTAGATCGGCAGACCGAATGTCGACTCGGTGACGAAGGTGTGGCAGCGCACGAGCTCGAATGGCGCGCAAGTCGGGTCCGGCTCCGTCTTGTAATCCCCCGACACCACCCACACCTCACCGCGATGCTCGATGCGCACCTGGGCGGAGCCGAGGATGTGACCGGCGGGATGCAGCGAGACACGCACGTCATTGATTTCACGCGTCTCGCCGTACGGCACTGCTTCGATGAATTGGTCATCGCCGATGCGCGTGCGCAGGACCCGTTCGCCCTCTGCAGAACACAGATACGCCGCAGAGCCGCGGCGTGCATGGTCGCCATGGGCGTGCGTGATGACGGCGCGGTCGACGGGCAGCCACGGGTCGATGTAGAAGTCGCCCGCGGCGCACCACACGCCGCGGTCCGTCACCCGCAGCAGTCCCGCGGCATCGCGCATCAGCGTCGGATCAGCGCGAGACGTCCGCCCCGGAAATCTTCTCGACGCGCAGGACGTCCGGCTGCGACCCCGTGGCGAAGCCTTTCGCCATCTCGAACAGCGCGACCGGTCCGGACGCCGTCTTCTTCGCGTACACCGCGGATTCGACGTCGATGAGCACCAGGGTGAGGCGTGGGTCGTCGGGGCCGCCGTTCTTCTCGCCGCCCTTGTCCTCGAACCACATCCGCCAGTCCGGCTGGTACAGCTCGCGGATGCGGGCGCGGTCGTGCGAGATGGTCGCGCGGCCGCTCACGGACACCCATTCGCGCGATCGGCCGTTGTAGTAAGCAATGTTGACCTGCGGGTCCGTCTCGATTTCGTCGAGCTTGTGCGTCTCGCGGTCCGTGACGAACCAGAGGTCCGCGTCCGGTATCTGCTTCTGCGTCGCCATGGGGCGCGACACCAGGCGGCCATCCGGGCGGCGGGTGGTGAACATGGCGATCTCGATGTCCTCGATCAGCTCGTACAGCTCGTCCAGCTTCTTTTCCTGCTTCGACATATCCCCTCCACTCCATTGATCCCGGGTCAGGCGCGAAGCCGCAGGATTTGCAAGAAGCTCACCGTCCGCGCGCGGGCCCGGTGGCGGGTGGCGCCGCACGGTTCTACGTTCCTGCATGCGCGCACTTCCCAGGACCACGGCACGCCGCTACGTGCAGCCCCTGCGCGAGGGCGGCTCGCTGCCGGCCATCGTGGACACGCCGGACGGCCTCTACGTCGTGAAGTTCCGCGGCGCAGGGCAGGGTCCGCGCGCGCTGGTCGCGGAGCTGGTCGTCGGCCAGATCGCCCACGCGCTGGGACTGCCGTCGCCGGAGCTGGCCATTGTCGAGCTGCCGGAGGAGTTCGGCCGCAGCGAGCCAGACCCCGAGATCCAGGACCTGCTGCGCGCCAGTCACGGCGAGAACGTGGGTCTGCGGTTTCTCGATGGCGCGTTCAACTTCGAGACCAGTGCGGCCGGTGACCTGGTGACGGACGAGTTCGCGTCGCTGGTCGTGTGGCTGGATGCGTTCACCACCAATCCGGACCGCACGCATCGCAATCCGAACCTGCTCGTGTGGAACCGCACGCCGTGGCTCATCGATCACGGCGCGGCCCTCTACGCGCATCACAACTGGGCCGCGGTGGATGACGCGCGCACCCGCAGCCCCTTCCCGCTCATCGAGCAGCACGTCCTGCTCCGGCGGGGCACCGCGCTCGCGGACGCAGACCGTCACGCCGTCGCAACCCTGACGGCGGATGTATGCGACGCCATTCTTGCCGCCGTCCCCGATTCGCTCCTTGCGACGCCGGAACCGCCGGGCCACGACATCGCAGAGCATCCGGACGCGCTGCTCACACCGGACGCGCTGCGCGCACGCTACCGCTCGTACCTCATGCGACGGATCGAGTCGCCCCGTGCGTTCGTCGCCGAGGCGCAGGCCGCGCACGAGCGCGTGCTTGCCGCTCCGCCGCGCGCAGTGAAGGCACGGCGATGACCCGTCGCATCGCGTACAACTTCGCGCGGCTTCGTGTAGTGCCGCATGTGGCTACGGGCGCCT
>DASUXU010000176.1:0-2204 GCA_036377735.1 Longimicrobiales bacterium | reverse complement strand
ATTCTTCGGACGTCGTTGGCGTACCCCCGTCCTCACATGTTGTCCTGTTTCCGGACATACCCGAAACCCGGCCCTGATTACGCAACTGTTTACGGGACAACTACTTACGGCCCGATAATTGACCGGTCCGGACCTCGCATTGTCCAGCCGCAACTTCAGCGGAGGCGGGGTCATGCGTACGGGCATCGGGACAGCAGCAACAGCGATCGTGCTGGGGATTGTGATTTCACTCGCGCCGTCGCGCGTGCACGCACAGTCGGCGACGGTGAACGTGGCGGTGACGATTCTGCCTGCGGTGGAGTCGAACGAGCTGCCCGTCCGGATGCGTGCTGCAGCGGATGGCCTGCGTGTGGAGCACGCCGTGAAGTTGTCGGGAAGTGAGATGCTGCGGAGTGTGCGAATGGAGCAGCCGAAGCTGCCGGCGGATCGCAGCCGTCCGGTGAATGTCGTTCAGGTCATCGCCGCGAACTCGTAGCTCCCGCCCGCCCGACCGGATTCAGGCGACGGAGACCAGCCTGAATCCGAAACCCCTTACGGTTTCGATCTGCGGTGCGCCGGGTGCGGCGCGGAGCTTGGCGCGCATGCGTGCGACGTGCGCGTCGACGATGTTGGACTGCGGATCGAAGTGAATGTCCCAGACGTTCTCGAGCAGGTCGGTGCGTGTGATGACCTGGTCGGGGCGCAGGACGAAGAACTCGAGCAGCTTGTATTCCTTCGGTGTCAGGCGCACGGGCTTATCCTCGAGCCGGATCTCATGCGCAATGCGATCGAGCGTGAGTGACCCGATGCGGATCTCCTCGGTGCGCACCGTATTTCCCCGCCGCGTCAGCGCGCGCATCCTCGCCTTGAGCTCGCCCAGGTCGAACGGTTTCGTCAGGTAATCGTCGGCACCCGCGTCGAGCCCCTGGATCTTGGCATCGGTCCCGGTGCGTCCGGTCAGCATGAGCACGGGGATGGGAATACCGTCCGCGCGCAGTCGCTTGAGGACATCAAAGCCGGACATGTCGGGAAGTACGACGTCGAGGATGATGACGTCATAGGGACTGAGGCGCGCGAAGAGCGAGCCTTCATTGCCGGTCGCTGCGACATCGACCGTGTAGCCGTCCTCGCCGAGCCCCCGCCGAATGAACTCGAGGATCAGCGGATCGTCATCAATCACCAGGACTTTCATTGCGGCGAATGATAGTGCGTCAGGCCGCGTGCGACCAGTCCGGCGGCATCACCGCCGGAGTGGGTTGGTGGTATAGCGCTGCGGGTAGTAGACGGCGTCGACGGGCACATTGCCGCGCGGGAAGTCCTCCCGCTTGCGCGCGAACGCCGGTCGATCGTGGGAGTTGATCCAGGCAGCGATGTGCTGCGCATCCGCGTCGCTGACGGAGCCCGGCGCAGTGAGCGGCATCGCGTGGCGGATGAAGCCGGCCAGCGTATAGATGCGCGCTGCTCCTGCGCCGTCGTTCCACGAGCGCGGTCCCCAGAGCGGGCCCGGGTGCGCCACGCCGAGATTCACGCCCTGTCCATCCGCTCCGTGGCATGCGACGCACTGCCGTTCATACAGAACACGCCCCGAATCCGGTTCGAGCTGGTCGATCGGCAGCAGCGCTGACTCGGCGAGATCATTGATGTTGCGCCACGCCGGTTCGACGCCGGCCGGAAGTCCACGGGCGAGCCACGTGAGATACGCGCTCACGGCCAGCATCTCCTCGCTGTCGCGCGCCGGCGGTACGCCGTTCATGCTGCGCGCGAAGCAGTCCGCAATGCGGTCCTCCAGCGTGATAAACCGGTCCGGCCGCGACCGATACTGCGGAAAGAGAGTCGCCACTCCCACGAGCGGCCACGCGCCCTCCTTCTGGCCACCGTTCAGATGACAGCTGCCGCAGGACAGGCCGTTGCCCGTCAGCGCCGGCGCGGCCGTCGGGGTATTCCTGAATATGTCATAGCCCCGTCGCACCATCGCTGCGACGCGCGCGTCGCCCGTGACGCTGTCCCGCACCGGATCGTGCACCAGGTCATTCACCCGTTCAATGCCGGCTGCTGCGGGAATCAGGGGATATGCAGCGGAGCGCGTAGACGCCATCGCATTCGAATCGGCTGCAGACACCGACGGCGCGTCGCGGCGCGTATCAACCGTGTCGCACGCGGCAACGGCAAGGATCGCGAGGACCAGGAATGTCGTGCGCATCATCATATTGCACAGTATCGCCGCT
>DASUXU010000175.1:0-4999 GCA_036377735.1 Longimicrobiales bacterium | reverse complement strand
GGCTAATGGGCTAATGGGCTAAACCGGTCTGGCTCCCTTTGGCCTTTGGCCTTTGGCCTTGGCCCTGGTTTTAGCCATTAGCCATTAGCCATTAGCCATTTCCCCGAGGGATCGTCTCGCTGCGGCGTCCTCTTCGGCGTCGCCGGACTGAAGGAGTGTGTCGGACTCGAGGGCGCCGGCGTTGTTGCGGGGGCCGGTGTGCTGCCCTGCCTCGCGCGGCGGGGTGCGGTAGACGAGTCTCGAGAGCAGGATCCGCTGGGCGCGGATGTCGTTGCCGAGCTGGACCAGGAGCCGCACCAGGTCGCCACCACCCCACAGTACCACCGCAAAGACGGCCGTACGGGCGAGGTCGCCCAGGAGCTGGGGCAGGATGCCGCTGCCTTCCATCCGCATGCCGGCCACGAACTCACCGGCCAGCGCCACGGCCAGGAAGATCGATGCGGCCTTGAAGAGCGTGCTGACCCACTTGAGCGCCGTATACGGCTCGATGTCCGTCTGGCGTACGGTCGGAATGCCCCGGACCCTCGGTACCTTCGTCTGTTCTTCCATCAGTTCCCGTTCAGTGCTGTTGCCGGAGCGCGCCGCAGAGCGCAGGACGCGTGCCGCCCTGCCGACGCGCCTTTCGGTGCATGCACATGAAAAAAGGGCCTCGACACCCGTGGTGCGAGGCCCTTTCTGCCATTGCCTGAAGCCGTGCGTCAGGCGGTCTGTGCCGGCTGCTCTGCCACCGGGTAGACCGAAATCTTCTGGCGCTTGCGGTCCTTGCGCTCAAACGTCACGACGCCGTCCGCCATGGCGAACAGGGTGTCATCCTTGCCGATGCCGACGTTCAGGCCGGGGTGGAACTTGGTGCCGTGCTGGCGGACGATGATGTTGCCCGCGACGACATGCTCACCGCCGTAGCGCTTCACGCCGAGAAACTGCGGATTCGAGTCGCGGCCGTTCCGGCTCGAGCCGACGCCCTTCTTATGTGCCATTGGTCTCTCCTACCCGACGCTGATATCGCTGATGCGGACCTCGGTGAACTTCGTCCGGGCCCCCTTCTTCAGCCGATAGTTCTTGCGACGCTTCCACTTGAAGATGATGACCTTCTTGTCCTTGCCGTGGCTGACGACCTCGCCGGTCACCGTCGCACCCGACAGGAGGGGCGCGCCAACCTTGATGCCGCCGTCGCCGCCGCCCGCAATGAGGACCTGGTCGAACGTGACCTTGTCACCGACCTCTGCCGCCAGGGTCGGAACCCGGACGGTCCGGCCGGCCTCGGCCCGGAACTGCTTGTCGCCGCTGCGAATAATCGCGTACATGCTTGTCCTGAAAAGCTTGGGTTACAGACTGTGAAAAATGCCGGAATTCTGCGGGGGTGTCAACCCCGGGCAGGCCCCTTCCCGCCCAATCCGCCATGGAGGCGCCCCAGCGGACAACGGATCTTTATCTCGCACCGAGCACACCGAGGGCACCGAGAGCAGACATGCGCACCGAGATCGACGGGATTACCTCAAAAATCATTGGGACGGCGATATGGGTTCACCAGAGTCTGGGACCCGGGCTGCTCGAGTCGGCCTATGAATCGGTCATGGAGTGGCAGCTCCAAAGGCGGGGGTTATTTGTCGAACGCCAGAAATCTGTCGATCTCGTCGTTGAAGACTTCCGGGTTCCTCACGCCTATACGGTTGACCTCCTCGTTAATGGGCTCGTGGTGGTCGAGCTGAAGTCCGTTGAAACGCTCGCACCGATCCATGCAAAACAAGTCCTGACGTATCTCCGGCTGCTGGATCTTCACGCCGGCCTTCTAATCAATTTTGGCGAGGAGACTCTTACCAAGGGCCTTCGCCGCCTCGTAAACGGCCCACCTCGGTGACCCCGGTGTGCTCGGTGCGAGAAAATCCGTTGTCCGTTGTTTCTCCTATTCGAGTGCGTACTTGTTCGTCACGTCCGCGTCGGCGGGGCCGGCCATGAGGCGGAATTCATCCTGTTTCATGAGCGGGTCGTCGCGGAGGTCGACGTCGAGGCGGAGTGACTTCTCGAGACGGCGCATGAAGTCGGGCTCGGACTCGAGGATGTAGAGTGCGACCTGCGGGTGGACGCGGATGGTGACGTCCTTCTCGCGCTGCTGCACGGCGACCCGTCGGACTGCGCGTTCGACACGGCGGACGACGGTTTCGGGGCGGAAGACGCGGCCGGAGCCGCCGCAGTACCAGCACGGCTCTGTGAGGCTCTGGAAGAGTGATGGCCGCACGCGCTGGCGGGTCATCTGGATGAGGCCGAGCTCGCTCACCTGGAATGCGCGGGTTCTGGCCCGGTCGCGGCCGAGGTGGGTGCGCAGCTCCTGGAGCACGCGGTCCTGGTTGGCGCGCGTCTCCATGTCGATGAAGTCGCAGACGATGATGCCGCCGACATCGCGGAGCCGGAGCTGGCGCGCGATCTCGCGCGCCGCGTCCACGTTCGTCTTGAGGATCGTCTTCTCGGGGTCCTTCTTGCCGGTGTAGCGGCCGGTGTTGACGTCGATTGAGACGAGTGCTTCCGTGGGCTCGATGATGATGTAGCCGCCGGACGGGAGGTCGACACGTCGCTGGAACGCTTCGCGGATGGCTTCCTCGATGCCGAACTTGTCGAAGAGCGGGACCGGGTCGACATAGAGGTGGACGCGGTCCATCAGGGACGGGTCGACGCCGCCGAGGTAGGACTTCACCTCGTTGTGGACTTCCTTCCCCTCGATCGTGAGGCTGTCGACCTTCGCGGTGAACACGTCGCGGATGATGCCGCTGGTGAGCTTGGCCTCGCGGTGGATGAGTGTCGGCGCGCGCGACGACTTCGACCGCTTCTGGATCTTCTTCCAGGTCTCGTGCAGCGATGTGAACTCGCGCTCGAAGATCTCGCGCGTCAGCTCTTCACCGACCGTGCGGATGATGACGCCGGTGCCTTCGGGTACGATCTCGCGGGCCATGGCGCGCAGGCGGGTGCGCTCCTCGCGCTCCTCGATCTTGCGGCTGACGCCGATGTGCTTCGAGCCGGGCATGTAGACGAGGAAGCGGCCCGGGAGCGAGACGTGCGTCGTGACGCGCGGCCCCTTCGTGCTGATGGGTTCCTTCGTCGCCTGTACGAGAACCTTGTCGCCCTTGGCGATCAGGTCCTGGATGGGCGGGAGCTTCGCGGCGCGCTCGTCATCGCTCTTGCCGCCGCTGCCGGGCTCGTCGTCATCCTCGTCGTCCGGATCCTTTGCGACGTCGGACACGTGCAGGAAGGCGGCCTTCTCGGTGCCGATGTCGACGAACGCGGCCTGGATGCCGGGGAGGACGGCCTGTACGACGCCGAGGTAGATGTCGCCGACAATGCGCTCGTTGTCCGGGCGATCGACCATGAGCTCGACGAGGACATCGTCCTCCATGATGGCGACGCGCGTCTCCTGCGCTGTCGCCGAGATCAGAATTTCACGTTTCATTTCATTTCCGGAAATAGCTGCGCGAGATCACGAGGCGCTGCACCTCACTGGTGCCTTCGCCGATCTCGCAGATTTTTGCGTCGCGCATCATGCGCTCGACCGGGTATTCGTTCGAGTAGCCGTGCGCGCCGAGGAGCTGAACCGCGCGGGTCGTGGTGCGCATGGCGAGCTCGCTTGCATAGAGCTTGGCCATTGCCGCCTCACGCCCGAACGGCTGGTCATTCTGTTTGAGCCAGGCCGCGTGATAGACCAGGTGGCGGGCCGCGGCGATCTCCGTCGCCATGTCCGCCACCGTGAACTGCACGCCCTGGTAGTCCTGCAACGGTGTCCCGCCGTGCATTCGGCCGGGCACGAACTCCAGCACCGTATCGAGCGCGCCCTGCGCGAGCCCGAGCGACAGTGCGCCGATGCCGATCCGGCCGGCATCGAGGGTCTTCATGAAGTTGATGAAGCCAGCGCCCTCGTCGCCCAGGCGGTTCTCCGCAGGCACGACGGCATCCTCGAGGATGAGCTCGCGCGTGTCCGACGCGCGCCACCCCATCTTGTCTTCCTTCTTGCCCGCGCGGACGCCCGGTGTGAACGGGTCCAGCTCCGGTGCGTGACCGACGCCGACCTTTTCGGCAGCCTCGCGGTCCGTCGTCTCCTTCGTGACGATGAAGGACGTGATGCCCTTCACGCCCTGGCTGCGGTCCGTCACCGCCGTGACCACGAAGATCTCGCCCACGCCCGCATGGGTAATGAAGATCTTGCTGCCGTTGAGTGTATAGCTGCCATTGCTCCGGACCGCCACGGTCTGCGTCGCCCCCGCATCCGACCCGGCGGCCGGCTCAGTCAACCCGAACCCGCCCAGCACCCGCCCCGTCGACAGGAGCGGCAGGTAGCGCTGCTTCTGGTCTTCCGTCCCGAAGTTCAGGATCGGCGAGAGGCCCAGGGTGCCGTGGGCGGAGATGGTGATCGCGTGGCTCGCGTCCACCCGGGCCAGCTCCTCGATCACCGAGATGTAGCTGATCGTGTCCTGCCCCTGCCCGCCATAGGATTCCGGGACATTCATCCCGAAATAGCCCAGGTCCGCCATCTTCCGGACGTTCTCCCAGGGGAACCGGCTCTGCTGGTCGTATTCGCGGGCGACCGGCGCGACCTCGCGCAGCGCGAAGTCCCGGACGCTCTCGCGGAGGTCGAGGTGGGCCTGGGTAAAAAACGGACTCATAGGGGAAGATAGCTTACGGGGCCGGGGTCCGGAAAGCGGTACCGCCCGCGCTCAACCCCGTCCCAGTGCGAGGTCCAGCCGCGCGCGGGCGTGCGCGGCGAGGGTCCGGTGCGGGCGAGGCTGCGGCGATGGTTCCGGGATGCAGTCAGTGCATGACTTCATGGTGCAACCGAAGTATTGAAGCTATTGCGCCGACGCCTCCAAGTCGCACAGCGAGGCTCCGGCCCTCTTCTCGGTGATTCTACCGCAGCGCACGCGATTTCTACGGGTCCCACCGCGACTGGCACCGTGAATCCGTACCACGTGCGCAACGCCCGTCATCCTGGCGGGGGTTAGCCTACGGTGACATGAGC
>DASUXU010000174.1:0-3813 GCA_036377735.1 Longimicrobiales bacterium | reverse complement strand
ACAATTTCCTGGTCCTCTCAGATCACAACGTATTCACCGACCCCGCTACGCTGTCGAATCTCATGGACTCGACGTTCCTGCTGATACCCGGTGAGGAGCTGACGACGAGCTTCCAGCGGAAGCCCGTGCACGTGAACGGACTCAACATTCCCCACGTGCTCCAGCCGCAGACCGACAGTACGCTGCTCGGCACGATCCAGCGCAATGTGGACGAGGTGCGGAGCGTCGACGGTGTGCCGCACATCAATCATCCGAATTTCGGCTGGGCGATCGATGCACAGACGCTGGCGCAGGTGAAGAACGACAGGCTGCTGGAGATCTTCAACGGCCATCCGACGGTGCACAACCAGGGCGGCGGCGACGCGCCCGGCATGGAGGCCGTGTGGGATATGCTGCTCACAGGCGGGAAGCGCATATACGGCATTGCAGTCGATGATGCGCATCACTTCAAGGAGGAGTTCGCCGCGAACCGCGCGAACCCGGGACGCGGCTGGGTGGGCGTCGCGGCCCGCGCGCTGACGAGCCGCGACATCATGGAGGGCCTGGAGGCCGGCCGGTTCTACGCAAGCACCGGTGTGGAGCTCGATGACGTCGTCGTAACGGCCACACAGCTCGAGGTGCGCATCAGGCTGCGCGGCAATTTCAAGTATCGCACGCAGTTCATCGGCGCGGGCGGACGAGTGCTGGCTGAGACCGGGGCCAATCCGGCGATCTATACGCTGGAAGGCGGGGAGCAGTACGTGCGCGCCCGCGTCACGGACTCCGGCGGCGCGGTCGCCTGGGTGCAGCCCGCGTTCGTGGCGTGCGGGGTTGAAAGCCCGGCGTCTGAAGAGGCTCCGACAACGACGTCCTGCCGATAGAGCCGGTCCCGCGGTGGTGGCATTCACCGCTTGCGGCCAGTCTTTCTCTTGACCTCATGTCCCCCATCCGTGAGATTCGTACTCCTGCGCGCCCGTAGCTCAGCTGGATAGAGCGCTTCCCTCCGGAGGAAGAGGCCAGTGGTTCGAATCCACTCGGGCGCATGGCAACTCGAACCCGCATCGTCTTATCGGTGCGGGTTTTCGTTTTTTCCGGATCGCATCCGCGGAGACGTCTGTCGTGTGCTAGTCTGCCGGCAGCTGGAAGAGCACTTCGACGGTCGTGCCGAGGGCGCGCGCCAGCTGGAGCGCCAGCACGGTGGACGGAATGAACACGCCGTTCTCCACCGTGTTGATCGTCTTGCGGGACACGCCAACCAGCGCGGCCAGCTCGGCCTGCGTCAGGCTTCGCTCCGCACGCTCCTCCCGCAGACGGTTCTCGAGACGGTCATGCCCCGGCATGTGCCCGATACTCCAGCCAGGAGAACTTCAGGAAGGCGGCGACCGTCGACAGCGTGACCACGACGTACGTCGACTGGAGCCCGGTGAAATGCTGGAACGGCGGCAGGACGTAGAGCGCGATCGCGCACCACATCGCCGCCCAGAACCCCGCCGTGCACGACAGACGGTAGTTGCTGCGCGCGATCTCGTCATTGATCAGCTCGCGCAGCGGGCGGGGGTTGAAGATGCCACCGCCACCGCCCAGGCAGAGCAGCAGCAGCACCTCCGTGAACACCCACGAATACTTCCGCCAGCCTGCCGCGTACGCCTCGTTGGCGAACGCCGGATGCACCACGATCTGGATGATCAGGAACGCGAGACCGGCAAACCCGAACAGAATGGCTCGCTGGCGGGATTTCACATCCGCCAGCTCGACGAGCGACTGCTTCGACATCGATTGACCCCTTTGTGCTGCTGTTGGCTGTCTGATACCTATAGGTTACATAAGTAACCCATGGGTTACAACAGCGCAAGGGGGTTCGTGCGGATGCCTCAGCGTGATCCCGAGAACGTCTCGATCATCTCGCCATCGGCGCCCTGGGGCACGACTGTCTTGAGGACGACGCGGTCGGACTTGGCGATCCAGGCCTTGTAGGGGAAAGCTGGCGTCCCGGTGACGACCCAGACGGGTTCGGGCGACGTGCTGCCCGCGCGCTGCATGCTTCCGCTGGAGACGGTACCGGCGAAGTCCAGAAACATGATGGCGCTCGGACTGTTGTCACTCCAAGAGCAGTGATAGATACGAAAACGAATGGTCTCGCCGTCGCGGAGACTGCTCGATGCGAGCGCCACGGGCAGCGCGAAGTCAGGCATCGGTCGCTCACCCATGTCGACGGACGCGGCGCTGCCGTCGCCGATGACGAGCGAGCCATTCTGCCCTGCAACATCGACGCGGCATGCGCCCGGTTCGGCGCCGTTGCCGACCCACGACGAACGCAGCACGTGCATATCCTTCGTGAGGATCGCGGTCGAAACGTAGCGCGGCACCCCTGCCCCATCCGTCCGGCTGTATTGTGCAATTGCGACGGCGGGCTGGCCGTTGGCCGTGGTGTCCTTTACTTCGCGCCTTGAATCCCAGGGGGCCATTTCCTGGCCCATGTAGACGCCTTGCACGATATACGTGTGGGTTGTGTTCGGTTGCTGGGCGTGCGCGGCGAGGGGTAGGGAGAGGGAGAGGGAGAGGGGGAGGAACAGATGCGTTTTGTGTGACACGGGGGCTCCGTGGGGTGGTCAGGGATAAGGGGTGAGGGGGCTGCAGATCTGGGACGTGCGAGGGGTGTTGTCAGGTTGCATGCGTTGACGGGTGCGGCATTTTTGCCGCAGAATGGGGGAATGGGAATCAGGGTCAGGGTAATAATCATGTGGGCCATTCTCGGCGCGGGCGCGGCGGGGTGCAGGGAACCGTCGGCGGACGGGACTGCGAGGCCGGAGGCGGTGCGCGGCGATTCGTCGAGCATGTCCGCTGGTGTGGAGCCGGGCGGTGCGATTGGGCGTCCGGCGTCGCATGAAAATGAGGTTGGACAGCCCGACAGCGTTGTGCGGTACGAGTACGTATACCCGTACAACACGGAGGACCTGGTGGAGAACCACTACATCGAGCTGCGCATGCGCGGGGGCTCGGTGAGCGGGCGCTATTACGGTACCACGGACGACTTCGACAGTGCGCGCGAGGGGTATCTGCCGGGGTTCTTCGCGACGAGCATGAACGACCTGCGCGTGGACGCAGGCTCGATCAGCTTTTCGCTGTCGCCATGGGACTACTTCATCGAGCCACGCCTGCCGGGCATGGACGACGCGTCGGCCGACCTGACGCGGTGGAAGGGGCCGGAGCTCGCGAGCAGCCGGAGCTACCGCGGGACAATCACACCCGACAGCATCATCCTGTTCATTGCCGGCGGTAACAGGCCGTTCGCACGGACCGGGCGGTAATCGCGATAGCTCCCCGCCGGCTCGTCCCGGCAGTATCCACCAGCCGCAGCACACCACCCGTCCGCCGCAGGATTCCCGCGTTTCCCGGCATTTCCGTTCCGGCACAATGCGTAAATGCGGATCTTCATCGGGTGCAGTTCGCATCGACCTGTAACGCCGGATGATCGCCATGAGCACCCGAGTTCTACGCGCCGCGGGCGCGGCCACCGCCGCCGCAGTCTGCCTTGCATTTGCCGCCTTTGGCGCGGAGTCGCCACCGGATCCGCACGCGCTGGTTGACGCATCGATCGCGGCGATGCAGGGCACTGCATCGGTGGGAAGTGCGCGGGCGGAGGGGATTCAGCACGAGTTCATGCTGGGCAACGCGGAGCGAGCGGAAGGCCCGTGGCGGACGTTCTATACGCACTTCGCGGAGCTGCGTGACGGACAGGGCCGCTATCGCCGCACGGACCGGTCGATCGGTTCGACATTCGGTCCGGAGCGCGTATTCGTCGCAAGTGATGGCGTGCTCGCACTGCGCGCTGCG
>DASUXU010000173.1:0-7024 GCA_036377735.1 Longimicrobiales bacterium | reverse complement strand
TCCCACATGAAGATCGACTTGAACTCCGCCAGCGTCATTGCAGACCGCCACGTGCGGTATTCCGGATACTGCTGGTACTGCTCGAACACGCGCTGCCATGCGTGCTCGCCGAGCGGCGGGATCACACCCGAGAACGGCCGCCATTCCACGATCGACAGACCGGACAGCGTGAGACGCGTGATGGCACCGATAATGATCACCGCGAACGTCATGGCCGCGACCGCCCACAGCCAGGCGCGGATCGGACGGCGCCTCGCCTCCGGTATCTCCAGACGCCAGTCCGTGATGCCCGTATTCACGAATCCCGCAGCAGCCGGGCGAGCAGTGCGGGCGTAGGCGAGCTCACTTCATACGCCCACTCGCCCGTCCGCGAGATGATATGCGCAATCGATGCGTGCGTGATGTCACCGTTCGCCGGGTCCGTCGCGCGCGTTATCTCCCATGCGTCGAGCGCGCGGTCCACATCGGCGGGCACGCCGCTCAGGACATAGGCGTTCGCGCCGATCCCCCACTGCACGGCGATCGCGGGCAGCCGCGCCGGTGTATCCCGCGCCGGGTCGAGCGTCACCACGACGACCGCCACGTCGACACCATCGGCCGCGAGTGCCCTCTGAGCTGCAAGCGCGTTCTGAACCAGGACCGGGCACACCGTTTCGCAATGGGCATACGCGAATGTAACGACAACCGGCGTACCTTTCATGTCCCGCAGCGCGCGCAGTCCCCCGGTCTGGTCGGTCAGCAGGAGCGGCGGCGGAAAGCCGGACCGGCGGATGGCAGTGCCGTCCTCTGTCGCGATGATGACGTCGCCTTCAACACCGTACGCCTGCCGGATCCGGGACGCTGCGGACACGCCGCCCGCGAGTGTGAGTATGAATGCGACGGCGGAAACGATCTGAAGCCAGCGGACCGAACGGAGGTGTGCAGCCAGCCGCGCGACGGGCTGCCGGGCCACGACCAGCAGGGCGATGAGCATGCCCAGCGGCGAGGCGATCAGGCCGATCCAGCCGGCTGCATTCGGCATCCCGTTGTCGCGCGTCCCGAAACACACGGCCTGCGTCCTCGCAAGCCACGCCGGCGAGTCCGCGTCGGCGGGCACCAGCGCCAGCGCCCACCACGCGGCCGTCACGACCAGCAGGAACAGCAGGGCGGCGAGCGTCCAGCCTTCCTCGCGGTCCAGGCCCTCCCGCACTATCCGATCTTCCACACCGCTGCCAGCTGCTTCCAGTTGGTGAAGTAGTAGAGGGCAAACGCCGCCAGGAAGATCAGCACCAGCACCATCGTTCCCGGCGTGATCCCCAGCCACCCGCGCTCCTGTATCGCGGCGGTATCCGCCGGCACCAGCTTCCGCGGCGGCCTGATCAGCCCCTGCGGCACACCCGTCCGCAGCGTCGTCACGTCCACACCCTCGAGCGACTCGCCGAAGAACACCGACCACACGGTGACCAGGATGTAGATCCCGCCACCCACTGCCGCGATCAGCCCGCCGATCGCCATCACCGCCGTCACCATGTCGACCGCTGGCGAGAACTGGAGATCGAACGGCGCATTCGAGAACGTGGTGTCGTAGTGCCGGCGGGGAACGCCGAAGCCGCCCGCGAACGTCATGAAGATCGAGAAGATCAGCATGCCGATGCCGAACAGATACGGCTGCCACTGCGCCAGCCGGTAGAACGCCACCTTCTTCCGGAAGATCAGCGGGATCACGTAGTACGTGATGCCCATGAATGCCATCGCCGTTCCACTCACGACCGTCGCATGGAAGTGGCCCGGGATGCGGAGCGTGTTGTGCGCGAGAATGTTGATCTGCTCCGTGCCCAGCGTAACACCCGTGATGCCGCCGACAAAGCCGAATACGATGACCGACAGGGCCAGCGAGCTGAACCCCGGATCACCCCAGGGTGCGCGCTTCACCCAGCCGAACAGCCCCTGGTTGATACCGCGCAGGCGCTGCCCCAGCTCGATACCCGCCGGCACCGTGAAGCCGTGCAGCATGCTCGCCAGCACGGCCATGTACATGAAGTAGCTGGTGTTCACCACCTTCCACGCCGGGCCGAAGCCGGGATCAACGAGGAGATGGTGCGCGGACGCCAGCGAGATGAACAGGATGTACAGCACGAACGCGCTGCGACTGATCTTCTCGTTCAGCACCACGGACCCGACCGTCAGCGCGCCGAGCAGATACCAGAGCGCAACCATCGCGGCCACGTTGATCTGCTGCGACGAATGGCCCAGCGCCCACCACAGCATCCGGTAGACCTGCGGGTCATACCTGATCAGCCCCAGCGACCACAGGTATGCCGGGATGTAGGTCGCAGCGCCGTGCAGCAGCGTGATGAATGCGATGATCGCGGCCGTCGCGGCGCCATACACCACCAGCGGGAGGGAACCGGTGAACGTCTTCTCCCGACGCGCCACGGTGATCGTACCGAAGAAGATCCCGACGACGATCAGCGCACCGACCGCAAACATGATGATGCCCAGGTAGTACATCGGGTCCGCACGCAGCGGGATGTAGGACGTCATCAGCACGTCCGCCTTCCCCGTCCACATCATCAGCTCCGTCAGCGCCGCGCCCAGCACCATGAGACCGAACGCCGACCACGCCGTCTTTGGCGCCACAATCCTGCTGTTCAGCAATGGACCCGCAGCGAAGTACAGCACCGCCATCTCGAAGAACAGGATGAAGAAGATCAGCATCGTCATGCCGTGCACGGTCAGAATCCGGTAGAACCACACCGGACTGAGAAGGTGCACCGCCTGCCAGCGCGTAAGCAGGATGAGGATCGCACTGATGCCGCCGATCAGCAGCATCACCGTCGCCACCACTGCATTCGCCTTGATCAGGCCGTCCGCGTGGCGGTCGATCCGGAAACCCGTCGATGGACAGATCCGGGACTTCCAGCGCTCCAGCACCGGCGCCTCTGCCGGCGGCGCTGCCGGTCGTGGGATGGTATGGCTCATTGCGGTACTCCCGGCATCGGGTCGCGTCGATTGACTTCTCTGCCCTCCCTGTCCGTCACGATCACACGACCCAGCATCAGGTGGTGACCCACTCCGCAGAACTCGTTGCAGATCACACGGAAGTCACCCGCCTCGGACGGCGTCACCCGCAGCGCGTAGTCGTAACCCGGCACAATCTGGAAATTGACGTTCACGGGATACAGCGAGAACCCATGATTCACATCCGCAGACGAGATGTGCAGCGTGTACTCCACCCCCTGCTTCAGCTTCAGCACCGGCGTCCAGCTCCACATGCGACCCAGCAGGTATACGTCACTACCCGGCGGCGGCTCCACGATCGGCATGCCCCGATCCTCACCCACCTTGTACGTCGCCGTGAACTCGTTCACACGTGCTGTGAACGCGGCCGGATCCACCTTGCTCCGGATGCCCGACGGGTTCTGACCCCCCTTCCAGTGCCACAGTGGCATCATCGCAAACAGCACCATGCACCACGCAAACGCGATCCCGAACCAGATCTTCTCCGACTTGTGCGCCGGCTTCCACCACACACCCTTCGGCGCTTCCAGGCCGCTGTGAAATTCCTCGTATCCGTTCATCGCTCCACCTATGGCAGCGTGGCGGTTGGCATCGATGCGATCTCCCACAATCCCCACCCCGTGAACACCACCAGCATGATCACGACGCCCAGCACCATCAGCAGCGGCCAGTTGTCGAAGAACCGCTGTCCCAGCGGCACTGCCTCTCCCGCTTCTCCACCGTCCGGCTCAATCGTCATGTCGAGCCTCCTTGCCTGGGTGATCCGATCGGTACCTTGTATTTATCATATTGTTATGATAAATACCACCGCAAGGTCGGCGTGGACAGGCTGGTGGAACGGATACATGTGAGGACTGTGGCCGGGAGAAGGCGGATCAGCTGGCGCCTGCTGACATGGGCGGACGGCTGGATGAACCGGATCTATGGATCGCGCTTCAACCCGCTGTACCAGAGCGGTGCGATCGTGGTGATGCTGCTGGGCGTGCTGCTGGCGACGGGGCTCTATCTGCTGGTGTTCTATCGTCTTGGCCGTCCCTACGCATCGGTTTCCGGGATATCCGGGCAGGTCTGGGTCGGGCGATGGGTGCGCGGCCTGCACCGTTTCTCGTCGGACGCGGCGCTGGGCGCCGCAGCGATCCATGCGTTCCGGATGTACGCGCAGCGCCGGGACTGGGGAGCGCGCGCGCTGGCGTGGGTGTCAGGCCTGGTGCTGGTGTTCCTGATCCTGGTGTGCGGCTGGACCGGCTATGTGCTGGTGTGGGACAGTCATGCGCAGCTCCTGGCGATCGAGGGTGCCCGCCTGCTGGACGTCCTCCCGATCTTCTCCGAGCCGATCAGCCGCGCGTTTACCGGTGAGCGCGGCATCCCCGGCGGGTTCTTCTTCCTGAACCTCTTCGCGCACGTGGCGCTGCCGGTGGGCGTGGGACTGCTGGTATGGATCCATGTATCGCGGGTCGCACGGCCGGGCATCCTCCCGCCTCGGCGGCTTTCGATTGCCGTGGTTGCGGGCCTGCTCGTTCTGGCGCTCGTCTGGCCGGTCGGGATGGCCGCCGAAGCAAACCTGTTTACCATCCCGCGTGACGTGCCGCTCGATCTCTTCTTTGCATTCTGGCTCCCTCTCGCGCGCCAGGTACCGGCATGGGTCGTGTGGCTGGTGGGCGGTACGATCACGCTGCTGCTGCTCGCGATTCCGCTGCTCTCCCGCCCCGCGCCCGAACGCCGGCCTGCGAAGTCTGTCGTCAACGAGCGACAGTGCACCGGGTGCGAGCAGTGCATGCACGACTGTCCGTACGGCGCCATCCTGATGTTCGACCGTACGGATGGCCGCGATGGGATCGTCGCCCGCGTGGACCCCGACCTGTGCGTGAGCTGCGGGATCTGCATCGGCTCGTGCGCGCCGATGGCGCTCGGGCCGGCAGAGCGCACCGGCCGGGATCAGCTGGCTGCGGTCCGCGCCTGGAACGCCCTGAACATGCCCGGCGCGCATGACGTGGTGATGATCGGCTGCGACTGGAGTGCGGGTACCGCGGCCTTCGCCGCTGATGCACGCGTGCTCCACTTCCCGATTGCATGCGCGGGCAACATCCACACGTCCACGGTCGAGTACCTCGTGCGCAGTGGTGCGGGCGGAGTATTGATTGCGACGTGTGCTGAGCGGGACTGCCGCGGCCGTGAAGGCCCGAAGTGGCTGCACCAGCGGCTGTACGAGGGCCGCGAGGCGGAGCTCAAGGAGCGCGTGGACCGCGCGCGCATCCGCGTGGTCGAGGCGTCGGCCGGGGATGCGCGCGTGCTGCGCGATGCGCTGCACCGTTTCCAGGCGGACGTTGCACAGCTCGCGGCCGCCTCGGCGGAGGACAACGTCGACCTGCTCGCACTGTGTGACCGCGTCGAGGAAGGGGTGGCGTCGTGAGGCGTGTCGCTGCCGTGGCGGTCGCGGCACTGCTGCTGTTTGCGACGGGCGCGCTCACGCGCGTCCGGTATTCTCCCGCGTCAGCCGATGCCGCCTTGCTCCGCCTCTCCTGGCGTACGCGCGCCGAAGCGAAACAGCTGTGCCGGGACCGCACCGCGGAAGAGCTCGAGGCGTTGCCCGTTCACATGCGTACTCCGCAGATATGCACGCCGATTCCGCTCCGCTACGAGCTGTCCGTGCGGATCGATGACGGGCCCACCTACGTCCGCCGCCTTCACGCCGCAGGCGCCCGCGCGGACCGGCCGGTCTACGTGTTCCGGGAGCAGCCGATCACGCCCGGGCGCCACAGGATCACCGTCGAGTTCCGCCGGCCGGACCAGCACGACGACGACGATGACGACGATGACCACGGGAGGCGGGATGTTCTGCGGCTGCGCCGGCGGGTCGTCGTCCGACCCGGCGACATCCTGCTCGTTACGTATGATGACGAGAGACGTGAGCTCTACATCCCCAACCCTGCCCACCGTGGTGAGCATGAGGGTCGCGACGATTCAGACGAGTGAGCCCGGCTCGTCCAGCAGGTCCGCGACCGTCGTCGCCCGGAAGAAACGCGCGACATCATCCGAGATACCCTTCCACCGCCCATGCGCCGGACACGGATTCCGGTCACTGCACTCCGCGCGGCCCAGCACGCACGTGCGCCGGGGCTGAACCGGGTCGAACGGCTCGACCAGCCGCGTGAGCGGAAGCTTCGCCGGTGGGATTGCCAGCCAGAACCCGCCCTGCGGCCCCGTGATCGAAGAAAGCACGCCGCTCGAGACATAGGTGTGCATGATCTTCGACAGGTAATTCCGCGGGATGCCGAGTGCCGTCGCAATCTCCTGCGCTCTCGCCGGCCGCTCCCTCGAGCCGTGCTGTGCGACGTACAGCGCCGCGCGCACGGCGTATTCAGCGGTATCGTTCAGAATCGTCATATGCAGGTGAACAATACCCCCCTCCGGTGGCGCCGCCAAGCCGGCACCGGCGGTTCGCCACGTCAGGCGCGTCGTTCATCCCGTCACTGGTTGCCGCCGGGCGGGACGTGCATAGCGTTCGGGTCAGCGATACACTGCACGTTCCCCGACAAGCCACGGACCGGAGCCGCCGATGAGGACCCTGCTGATCCCGACCCTGCTCGCATTGCTGGCCTCGCCGGCAGCGGCCCAGGCGCCGTCCGCGGAGACCTCCTCGGATCCGTCCGCGTCGCGCTCCTCATCTTCATCGAACCGCATCACGTACCACGGCCGCGAGCGTCAGCTGGATGTTGCAGTCCCGAGACTGCCCGTCGAAGTGAAGCTCGACGGCTCGCTCGACGAGCCGCAGTGGCAGCAGGCCGCGATGCTCACCGGTTTCTCCCAGTACAGCCCCGTCGACCGCCTCGCCGCTGAGGACTCCACCGAGGTCTACGTCATGTACGCCGACCACGCCATCTACTTCGGCATTCGCGCATTCGAGCCACACGGCGCACCGCAGGCGAGGCTCTCGGACCGCGACAAGATCGGCGCCGATGACCATGTGATGCTGATCATCGACACGTTCAATGACAAGCGGCGGGCGATGGTGTTCGGTGTCAAT
>DASUXU010000172.1:0-2238 GCA_036377735.1 Longimicrobiales bacterium | reverse complement strand
TGGGCTGTACTCCGTCGCTCGAAATGAAAGGCTTCCAGCAGTGTGCGCTGTCGAGCGGGCAGCCGTTCGAGAGCCCAGCGCACGAGGGCGGCATTGTCGGCTGAAGCTGAATGCGTCGCGTCGCTCGAGATGTCGATCACGCGGTCCGCGTCCACCGCGTCGAGTGACAGCGCAGGCATGCGGCGCCGCTCGTTCAGCATGAGATTCCGGGCGACGGTGATCAGCCACGCGAGCGGCTTCTCCGGGACGCCGATCCGGCGCCAGCTTCGGACCGCGCGCAGCCACGTCTCCTGCGTCACGTCCTCCGCCAGCGCCCGATCCCCGTCGCAGCGCCGTGAGACGTACCCGTACAACGCGTCGATCGTGGTGCCGTAGATGCCGCGGATATCGTCTTCAGTCACACCGCTTCCCGTTCAGCCTGGAATCGAATACCGCCCATATTGTATGACACACGGGGCGTCCGAAACCCACGGTGGGCTGGCATTGCGGGTGAGACGGAGGCGATCGAATCGGGGATACGACAAAGGGGGCCGCTGCGCGCGGCCCCCTTTTACGGACATATCTGGCCTGTCGCCGGGCTACCTGTCGACTTCTTCCGTGTCCGTCAGCGGCTTCTGGGCGACGAAGTCGTAGAGGGTGACGCGGCGGAGGTGGTAATACGCCGTCCAGTAGCTGCGCAGCGCCTGCACGTAGGACAGGACCGCTTGATCCTTCTGGTCCTGCGCGCTGTAGAGGTCGGTGTTGCTGATCTTGCCGATGATATAGCGGTTGCGCGCGACCTCGAACTGCTTCCCTGCCACCGTATCCGCCTTCGCGGCGAGTGCAATGTTCCGCTGGGCCTGCTGGAGCTGGAGCACGGAGAACTTCGCGTCCTCGCGCAGCGCATCGAGCCGGATCTCATTGTTGGCAGTCGCGCGGTCGGCATCTGCAATGGCACTCTGCACCTCGGCCTTGCCCGCACCCCACTGGATCATCGGCATGGTGACGCCAACGGCCAGGGACTGCTTGCTGAGCGGGCTCTGATAGGACTGCCCCAGGTCACTCGACGTCTGGTTGAACCCGACACTCGCCTGGATGCTTGCAGTCAGCCGGTTCGACGACTTCGCCTCCACGATCGCCCGCTGCGCCGCCACTTTGTCGAAGGCCGCCTGCTCCGTTACGCTCGAGTTCTTGACGGCCTGTTCCACTGCGACGGCAGGATCGGCGTTCACGACCGGTATCTCGTCCGGTGTCACGATCGTGAGCGGCTGACCCTCCGGATACGCGATGATGCGACGCAGACTGGCCTCGGCCCGGTCGCGCGCAAGACGCGCGTCGTCCACGGCGGCTCGTGCGCGCAGCAGTGCGAGCTCGCTCTTGAGCAGATCGTTCTCACCGATCTTCCCGACCTCGAAGCGTCCCTTGTTGAGGGTGTAGAGCGTATCGTTCACGACGACGTTGGCCGTTGCATTGGCGAGCGCCATCTCCTGCGCGTACAGGTTGAAGAACGCGTCCGCCACACTGGCCGCCACGTCCTCCCTGGCCTCGAGATAGCCGCGCTCTGCGACGGAGGCCGCGAGGGACTGAGCGCGCCGGTTCCACACGATGTTGCGCGGCTTGAAGAGGTCCTGCTGGATGCCGATCACGACCGGCGACGTCTGGTAACGGCGGTCGTACGGTGTTGCAGACGTGGCGAACTGGTCGATCCGGCTGATCATCGAGCTGACCGAAATGGTACCGCCGGTCAGCGGAATCGCCTGGCTGAACCCCGCCTGCAGGCTTGACTGGTTCTGGGCCTGGCCGATGAACTGTGTCGACCCGTCCGGCAGCGTGATCGGGTTGATGCCGCGGTTCAGGTTGGCCGCGTTGCCGGAGAGGAACAGCTGCGGCAGGAGCCGCGCATTGAACGCATCGTTTCGCAGCCTCGCCGCGTCCCGCGAGTTGCGCGCGACATCCGCGAGTGGACCATTCTGCTGCGCCATGTCGATTGCAGCCTGCAGCGTGAGCGGCGGGGCTGCGGGCGCCTGCGCGGACACAGCGGCCGGCAGTGAGGAAAGCGCAGCCGTGCACAGGATCAATGAATAACGTCGCATGAGATGCTCCTTCACTCGTAACGCAGACACTGGATGGGATCCTGCCGCGCGGCACGCTGCGCGGGCACGATGCCGAAGACGAGGCCTACCGCCGTGGAGACGCCGAACGCCACGATGACGGACATGGGTGACACGATGGTGCTGATGTGCGCCATGCGCTCGATCG
>DASUXU010000171.1:0-30498 GCA_036377735.1 Longimicrobiales bacterium | reverse complement strand
GGAACCGGCGCAGCGGAGGGTTCGTCGCCAGTTCGCTGCAGCACGTGCGGCGGTGCCGGCGAAGTGCAGCGCGTGCAGCGCTCGTTCCTCGGTCAGATGGTTACGGTCATGCCGTGCCCGGAGTGCGGCGGCGACGGCGTAAAGATCGAGAAGCCGTGTCCGGACTGCAGCGGCCGTGGCGTACGCCCCGGTCAGTCCACGATCGAGGTCAACGTGCCGGCCGGCGTGTCGACCGGCGACTACCTGACGCTGCGCGCACAGGGCAATGCGGGCACGCGCGGCGGACCGCGCGGCGACATCCTGGTCGTGCTCGAGGTCGAAGAGGATGAGCGCTTCACGCGCGACGGCGCCGACCTCATCTACGATCTCGCAATCACGTTCAGTCAGGCCGCGCTCGGTACGGAGGTGGACGTGCCGCTGGTTGGTGCCGCCGACACGAAGGTGAAGATCTCGGCGGGCACACAGTCCGGTCGAGTTCTGCGTCTGCGCTCGAAAGGCCTGCCGCACCTCCAGGGCGGCGGACGGGGTGACATGCTGGTGCGTGTGACCGTATGGACGCCGACGGACCTGACGGCCGAGCAGGAGCAGATTCTCAGGAAGCTGCAGCAGGTCGAGTCCGCGCCGCCGTCGCCGGGTGGTGACGAATCACAGCGCGGCTTCTGGAGCAAGGTCAGGGAAGCTTTCACGGGCACTGCGTGAGCACGGCGCGCTGGCTGCGGATCCTCGCCCGGAGCCCCTCGCCGGAGCATACCGATCTGCTCCTCGAGGGGCTCGTCGCGTACGGCGCAAGTTCCGTGGAGCAGCGCGTCGAGAAAACGGACGCCGGCGCGACGGACGTCGCGGTCGTCTACATCCCCGAAGCGGATGATGCGGAGCGTGTCGGTCAGGACGTCCGCAGGTTCCTGGCAGGATTCGTCGGCCGGCCGGTCGAAGTGACGTGGGACTGGATGGCGGAGGAGGACTGGTCGAAGGAGTGGCGCCGCGGTCTGGGCGCCCGCCGCGTCGGCGAGCGCTTCGTCGTAACGCCGACCTGGATCGAGCCGGAAGCGGAAGATCGCATTGTCATCACGATCGATCCGCAGATGGCGTTCGGGACGGGCGAACACGCCACGACGCGCGGCATGCTGCGTCTCATGGAGCGCGCGGTTCGCAACGGCGACACCGTCCTCGATGTGGGGGCCGGTTCGGCGATTCTGGCGATTGCCGCGGTCAGGCTGGGTGCCGTGCACGCGGATGCGGTGGAGTCCGATCCGGACGCGATCGAGAACGCGCAGGAGAACATCGACCGGAACGGCGTTGCGCAGGCGGTCGAGCTGGCGTGTGCCCTCGTGGACACGACGTGGCTCGCCGGACGCAACGCATATTACGACGTCATTGTCGCGAATGTGCTGAGCGGCGTGCTGCGACCGCTGCTGCCCTCGTTCCATGAAGCGCTCCGTCCGGGCGGCAGGCTCCTCCTCAGCGGGATTCTTCAGACCGAGGCCGACGGGATGATCGACGCGGCGCGCGCGGCGGGGTTCGCACTGGCGGCGGAGGATCGCGAAGAGGAGTGGTGGAGTGGCCTGCTGACGCGCTGAGCGCGCGCGCCACCCGCTCCGTGTCCGCCAGCGCCGTATTCATCGCGCGCCGGAGTGCAGGATCGTCCGGCGCGGTTCGCGCCAGCTCGACAATCGACTGAGCGACGAGCGGAAAGATGGATTGGCCGTCCGCCGCTGCCATGTCCTCCAGCACGATGCGCGTGTCCCCGTCAGCCATGGCTTCGCCCAGTGCGTCGCGGTACCGCGCGAGCAACGGGGCGTCCTCCGCACCGACGGCCCCCGACTGCGCGAGCGCGTCCAGCAGCGTTACCGGCGCGTCCAGCACCAGGAAGCCGGGCTGGGAGCCGAGCTCCCGGACCAGCTGCCCCGCCGACGCCACTCGGTCCCCCATTTCAGCCACCAGCCTCTCGCGCAGCCGACCGGCCGGCATCGATCGCGTCGGCTCCGCCGACAGAACCCGCCTTGCCCGTGCTTCCACTTCTTCCTGCATCCTTCGCCCCCGTCCGTGAGATGCGCTACATTCCGCGTCCCGGCGGGGCGGCGCCATGGCTGTTCGGGCCATGTCCGGATTCCCGCGGTCCAGGCGGTGTTTTCCGGGAGCAACCAGGCCCATGTGCATTTTCTGCAAGATCGTGAACGAAGAGATTCCGGCGGCGGTCGTCTATTCCGATGACGACGTGATCGCGTTCCGCGATCTGCACCCGAAAGCGCCGCTGCACGTGCTGATCATCCCCCGTCGGCACATCTCGTCGGTCAACGATGTGGAGGCGGACGATGCCGCGGTGCTCGGCCGCCTGTTCGTGGCGGCGCGCGCCGTCGCGGAGTCGGAAGGCGTGGCGAAGTCCGGCTACCGTCTCGTGATGAATACCGGCTCGCACGCGGGCCAGACCGTCGACCACATTCACCTTCACATCCTGGCGGGCCGCGCGATGTCGTGGCCGCCGGGCTGAGCAATCCGATGAGCGACCTGAAGACGAGGCTGAGGGACGACCTGAACGCCGCGCGCCGCGAGCGCGACAAGGCGAAGGTCTCACTGCTGACCATGACACTGTCCGAGATCCGCAACCGCGAGATCGAGCTGGGGCGCGAAGCCGCCGATCCCGACGTGACCGACGTGCTGACGAAAGCCGTCAAGCGGCGCAAGGAAGCCGCGGATCAGATCCGCGCGGCAGGCCGGAACGAGATGGCCGAGCGCGAGGAATCCGAAGCCGCCATTCTCGGAGTATACCTGCCGCAGCAGCTCACGGAGGCGGAAGTCCGTGTGATGGTGAAGGAGGCCGTCGCAGCGGGTGCGGACTCGATCGGTGCAGTCATGTCGGCGATCGTGCCGCGCACGAAGGGCCGGTTCGACGGCAAGGAAGCAAACCGCATCGCGCGCGAGGAGCTCGGCTGACCGGAACCGGCATGCGATGAACCGCCACGCACTCGACGTCCTCCAGTTCCCGAACGCGCTCGCCGTCATCGCGGGCAGCGCGTCCTCCTCACTCGGCGCGGCCGCCGTGCGCGCACTCACACCCTCGACGGACCGCGCGTGGATCGAGCACGAGCTGGAGCGCGTCGACCAGATGGGCGCATTCCTGCAGCGCTCCGATGCATGGTCGCCAGGCACCATCCCCGACGTGCGCGCATCCGTACAGCGTCTGGGTGTAGCGGGATCGGTTCTCGACGCACCATCGCTCCGCGACATTGCGATCCTCAGCCAGTCCGGCCGCGCGGCACGCGCGGGCATACTCCAGCACGAAGAGGCCTTCCCGCTCCTGGCCGACACCGCGCACAGGCTCGGCAATGACGCGCGCGGGGAGGAATCGATCCGTCACGCGATCGACGACGCGGGTGAGGTGAAGGATCATGCGTCGCGTGAGCTGGCAAAGATCCGTCGTGAGCTGCGCTCCACGCGCGGCCGCATTGTAAAACAGCTCGAGGAATACGCGGCCGCACTGCCTGCACGCTACCAGGTCCAGGATGCATCGGTCACAGTGCGCGAAGGCCGGTACGTCATCCCGATCCGGCGCGAGGGCCGCGGCGACGTGGGCGGCATTGTGCATGACGAGTCTGCCACGGGCGGCACACTGTTCGTCGAGCCGCCGGTTGCGATCGAGCTGATGAACCGGCTGCGCGAGCTGGAGATCGCCGAAACGCGCGAGGTGCAGCGTATCCTGCGCGAGCTCACCGATACATTGCGTCCGTCACAGCCGATGTTTCAGGCGACGCTGGACACGCTCGTCGTCCTGGATTCGCTGTACGCACGCGGTCGCTACATGCTCCAGACGGGTGGCCACCGGCCGGAGCTGCTGCACGCAGACTCACGCGTGCGCTACAACGCAGTGTTCGCGCGCCACGCATTGCTGCTCGCGCAGGGCGCGGCAGTGGTGCCGTTCGATCTCATGCTCGACGCCGACGAGCGCACACTGCTCGTGTCCGGACCGAACACGGGCGGCAAGACCGTGCTGCTCAAGGCGGTCGGTCTCATGAGCGCGCTCGCGCAGTCCGGCGTCGTGCCGCCGACCGGATCGGATACAAGGCTTCCGCTGTTCCGCGACATCTACGCGGATATCGGCGACGAGCAGTCGATCGAAGCGAGCCTGTCGACGTTTTCCGCGCACCTCAGGAACCTGCGTGAGATCGTCGAGCACGCGGGCAGCGACTCGCTCGTGCTGATCGACGAGATCGGCAGCGGCACTGACCCCGCAGAAGGTGCGGCACTCGCGCAGGCGATCCTGCTCGAGCTCACGCGGCGGGGTACCATGACGGTCGCCACGACACATCTCGGACAGCTCAAGCTGCTCGCTACCGAGGACAGTGGTGTCGTGAACGCGTCGCTGCAGTTCGACGCCGCGGAGCTGCGCCCCACCTACCGCCTGGTGAAGGGTGTGCCTGGCCGCAGCTACGGCCTCGCAATCGCCCGCCGTCTCGGCTTCCCGGTGTCGCTGCTCGAGAGTGCGGAAGAGGCGCTGCCGCGCACGGAGCGCGACGCGGCGAGGCTGCTCGGCGAGCTGGAGTCCAGGGAGCGCGAGCTGGCCGATGCACTCGATGCGACTGCCGCCGCGCAGCGCGAGACGACCGCACTGCGCGCGGAGCTCGATGAGCGCGTGGCGGAGATGCGTCGTCGTGAGCGCGACGCGGAGCGGCGGGCGCGGCAGCAGGCGCGTGATCTGCTGCTCAACGCGCGGCAGGAAGTCGAAGCGGCAATTGCACAGGTGCGCGCAGCCGCCAGTGCAACGGATGGTGGCGCAGCGCTGGACGTCGCGGCACATGCTGCACGCCGTCGCATAGAAGAACAGGTTCGTACGCAGAGTGAGCGAACGCCGGCGGCGGAGCCGGTGACCGGAGCAGCGCGCAGCACTCGAGCGGTGGAGGAAGGCTCGTATGTGAGGATCGAGGCGACGGGCGCGGAGGGCACGGTCGTCGAGCTGCGTGACAAGCGCGCGGTCGTGGAAGTCGGCGGTGTGCGTATGCAGGTCCCGGCGCGCGGACTGGTAGCAGTGCAGAAGCCGAAGACGAAGAGCGGCGCACGCGGCGGATGGTACGCCCCGGACTTCGACGCCTCGCCGGAAGTGGACCTGCGTGGACTGCGCGCGGACGAAGCGATAGCAAAGCTGCAGCCCGCGCTCGATGCGGCGATCCAGGCTGCACTTCCCAGCTTTCGCATCGTGCACGGTAAGGGGACGGGCGCACTGCGCGAGCTGGTGACGGACCTGGTAAAGGACGACCCGCGCATCCGGTCGCAGCGGCCGGGCGGCATCGGCGAGGGTGGCGCGGGTGTGACCGTGCTGGAGCTGCGATGATCCCGGAGAACATCGTCGACGAGGTGCGCGGCCGCGCCGATATCGTCGAGATCATCGGCGAGCAGGTGAACCTCAAGCGCGCGGGTAAGGAGTTCCGCGCGCTCTGCCCGTTCCATCACGAGAAGACGCCGTCGTTCTACGTGCATCCGGCCAAGGGCTTCTTCAAGTGCTTCGGCTGCGGCGAGTCCGGCGATGTATTCAGCTTCCTCATGAAGCGGGGCGGTCTCGGCTTCCAGGACGCAGTGCGGGAGCTCGCTGCGCGAACGGGTGTCGAGATCCCGGATACGCGCGGAGACGAAGCGGACGAGCCGCACCGCGTGGTCTATGAAGCGATCGCATTTGCAGCGGACCTGTTCCGCGAGCAGCTGCTGGACGAGAAGCTCGGCGCCGGCGCGCGCGCATATCTGGAGAAGCGCAGCATCCCGATGGAGGCGGCGGAGCGGTTCCGGATCGGGTACGCGCCGCACGAGTGGCGCAGGCTGCGGGACGCGGCGCACCGCCACGGCATCGAGGATGACGTGCTGCTGGCGGCGGGTCTGATCAAGGAGAGCGAGCGGTCGGAGGAGCCATACGACCGGTTCCGGGACCGGTTGATGTTCCCGACCGCAGAGATCGGCGGGCGCCTCGTTGCGTTCGGCGGCCGAACGCTGTCCCCCTCGACGGAGGGCGTGCCGAAATATCTCAACTCGCCGGAAACGCCGATTTACCACAAGGGCGAGATGCTGTACGGCCTGAACTGGTCGCGCGGTGCAATCCGGCGGGAGGGTGCGGCACTGGTCGTCGAGGGCTACATGGACTACGTGTCCCTGGCCGCGCGCGGCGTCGAGAACGTCGTGGCCGGCCTGGGTACGGCGCTGACGGTGCAGCAGGCGAATGTCCTGGCCCGGTATTCCGGGAAGGTGTACCTGCTCTACGACAGCGATGCGGCCGGCCTGAAGGCGACGTTCAAGGCGGCGGACGCGCTGCTGCGCGCGGGCGTGCACCCGCTGGTGGTGACACTGCCGGCGGGGGAAGATCCGGATTCGATCGTGCGCGCCGGTGGCAGTGACGCGCTCCGTCCCCACCTCGCGGCGGCGATGGACGTGGTGGAGCGCAAGATCGCGATGCTGGAGGAGCGGAAGTATTTCGAGGGTATCGAGGGCGTCCGGCGGGCGCTCGACCGCCTGCTGCCCACGATCCGGGCCACTATCGATCCCACGCTCCGTGACATCTACATCGCCCGTGTCGCGGAGCGCACCGGGGTGAAGCGGGAGACGCTGGAGGAGGAGACGTCCGAGGCGGAGCAGGTCTCCTTCGCGCCGCGTCGGCCGGCCGAGCCGCGGAAGCCGCAGCAGCGCGCCGAGACCCGCGCCCAGGTGTATGCAGCAGAGAGGCTGCTGATCCTCCTGCTGCTGCGGGATCCGGCGCGGGTCCGGGACGCGGCACTGCGCGTCACCGAGACCGACTTTCATGATCCGCGCTATCGGGCGATCTTTCAGGCAATGGCCACGGGGCGACGGGTGGAGGACCTGCCCGAGCTGCTGGGACCGGCTGCGGTGGCGGCAATCGAAGAGATGCGGGCGGACCCGGTGGAGATCATCGACGCGGATCGGATGCTCAATGACACTGTGGCGAGCATCCGTGTTGCGGGACTGGTTCTGCAGTTGCAGTTTCTGGATGACAGCATTGCCCGCGCCGATTTCAGTGAGCAGGCCGAGCTGATGAGACGCAAAATGGAACTGACGGACGAAATGACAGAGATCGACAGCAAGCGCAGCAAGAGGTGGCGTGAGAGGTCCGGCCCGCCCGCCCGTCGCAGTCCACATCCCCCGAACAACGAACGATAGAATGGAACCGCTTCACCAGGCGCTTCTCGCCTTGCAGGAACTGGATCAGGAGCTTCAAAGGGCAGAGCTCGCATTGAGCGAATTCGAGCCGCAACTCGCCGAAATCGAAACCCCCCTCAACAACCTCGAGAAGGAAGTCGAATCCACACGCAGCCGTCTTGCCGACCTGCGTGCGCAGGCGACGAAGCTGGAGCGTGCGGCCGAGGTGAAGCGCGATCGTCTGCGCGTGACGGAGGCGCGTCTCGACAAGGTGCGCAATCCGCGCGAGGAGCAGGCGATCCACCTGGAGATCGACCTGGTGCGGAAGGCGGCGGATGCGGATGATGCCGAGGCGCTTCAGGTCATGGACCAGGTGACGCGTACGGACCTGCGGCTGGAAGAGCTCGAGAAGCAGCTGGTGAAGATGCGCGAGGATGCCACGCCCCGGCGGGCCGAGGTGCTGCAGGCGAAGCAGGATGCGGAGACCGCGCTTGCGGTGCTGCGCGACCGGCGGGAGAACGAGGCCGGCCACCTGGACGTACAGTCCCGCCGGCTCTACGACCGCGTCCGGAAGGGGAAGGCGAATGTCGCACTGGCGCCGTTGACCGAAGAGGGCGCGTGCGGCCATTGCTTCAACGTGCTGCCCCTGCAGGAGCAGAGCCTCGTCAAGCGCGGTACCACGCTGCACCGCTGCGAGGCGTGCGGTGTGATTCTCTACGCGGCCTGACACCGGCCGCAGCATCGTGCAGCCACCGGCTCCACCCGTCTCGGCGAGGGGATCTCTCGCGACGCTTGCGCGCAAATGGATCCGCAGGTCGGCCGGTGACGTCGATGCCTCGCTCGTCGACGGCCTCGAAGCAGAGCTGAAGCTGCCGCGGGCTCTCTGTCAGCTGCTCGCCATCCGCGGACTCCATGAGCCCGCGCTCGCAAAAGCTTTCCTCAAGCCCCGCATCGACACGCTGTGCGACCCGCTCGACCTCACGGATGTCGACGTCGCAGTCGCGCGCCTCCGCCAGGCGATTGAGAACAACGAGCGCATTCTCGTGCACGGCGATTACGACGTGGATGGCATCTGCGGCGCCGCGCTCTTCACGCGCGTGCTGCGCTCGCTCGGCGCGAACGTCGAGGCGTTCGTGCCGCACAGGCTCACGGACGGCTACGACCTCGGACAGGCAGGCATCCGACGCGCCGTCGAGATCGAGGCGACGCTGATTCTCACGGTCGACTGCGGCATAGTGGCGCATGACGCGGTCGAGGCCGCGCGCGGTGCCGGCATCGACGTGATCGTGACCGACCACCACACGCCCGGTCCGCGCCTTCCATCGGCTCTCGCGGTGATCAATCCGAACCGCGCCGACTGCAAGTCGAAGGAGAAGGGGTTCGTCGGAGCCGGCGTCGCATTCAAGCTGTGTCAGGCGCTGGTGCGCGCGCTCGGCGGTGACGAACAGGCGCTGCTGTGGCACCTGGACCTCGTCGCCATAGCAACCATCGCGGACCTGGCGCCGCTCACGGGTGAGAACCGCACGCTCACGCACTACGGGCTCAAGGTTCTGGAGCAGACGCGCAACCCCGGACTGGCGGCGATGCTGTCGTCTGCGGCACTCGATCCCGCACTCGGCTTCACTGCCGGGCAGATCAGCCACGCACTCGCGCCACGGTTGAACGCAGTCGGCCGCATGGGCGCGGCCGCGCGCGGCGTTACACTGCTGCTGTGCGATGATCCGGCGACGGCGGCACCGCTCGCGCAGGAGACGGAGGAAGAAAACCGCACGCGCCAGAGCGTGGACCGCGCAACGCTCGACCAGGCGATCGCGATTCTGGACGCTACATACGACCCACAGCGTGACTACGCAGTCGTGCTCGCCGCGGAGGGCTGGCATCCCGGTGTGATCGGCATTGTCGCGTCGCGCATCGTCGAACGAATCCATCGTCCGGTGGTGCTGATCGCGCTGGATGCGGAAACGGGGCGGGGTAGAGGCAGTGCCCGCTCGATCCCGGCGTTCGATCTCTTCGGCGCCATCGACCGGTGCGGCCGGTGGCTGGAGCGCTACGGCGGACACCACCAGGCCGCGGGGATGGAGATCCGGGCGGACCGCATCGACGGTTTCCGCACCGCACTGAACGAGCGCGCGCGCGCGACACTGGCGCCCGCCGACCTGATCCCCGAGACGCGCGTGGACATCGACCTGCGGTTCGCCGATGCGACGCCCGTGCTGCTGCGCGTGCTGCGGCACTTCGGGCCGTTCGGCATGGGCAACCCATCACCGGTCTTCTGCGCGCGCGGCGTCACGGTGTCAGGCTATCCGCGAGAGGTCGGAAGCGGGCATCTCAAGCTGACACTGCTGCAGGACGGCGTCCGCATGCCGGCGATCGGGTTCCGCATGGCGGACCGCCTGCAGGACATGGACATCACGCGCGCACCGATCGACGTGGTGTTCCAGCTCCAGGAAAACCATTACCGCGGACAGACCGAGCTGCAGCTCAAGCTGATCGATTTCCGGATGAGCGCATGAGGATCATCGCGGGACGGTGGCGCGGTCACACGATTGCCGCACCGCCCGGCACGAAAACCCGCCCGACCACGGACCGCGTGCGCGAGGCGTGGATGAGTGCGCTGCAGCTCGACATCCCGGGCGCGCGCGTGCTCGACCTGTTCGCGGGCTCCGGTGCGCTTGGCCTCGAGGCGCTCTCGCGCGGCGCCGAGCGTGTCACGTTCGTCGAGAAGGCGAGCGGTCCCCTGCGCGCACTCAATGCCAACGTGCACAAGCTGCAGGCAGCGGACGCGGTCGAGGTCGTGCGCGGCGACGCGCTGAAGTACGCGGGCGCGCTCGGGCAGGACGCGTTCGACATCGCATTCGCGGACCCGCCGTACGGCACGGGGGCAGCGGAGGGTCTCGCGGAGATCTTCCTGGAACGACGCTTCGCGCAGCAGCTCTGGATCGAACATCGCGCAGGCGACCCGCTGCCCGCGGCACCGGGCGCCGAAACCCGCCGGTATGGCGACACGGCATTGACCTTCATCCCCGCACCGGAGTGAGCATGAAGAGGATCGCCATCTATCCCGGTTCCTTCGACCCGATCACGCGGGGACACGAGAACATCATCCACCGCGCGCTCAAGCTGTTCGACGGCGTGATCGTGGCCGTGGCGCACCGGCGCACCCAGCCGAAGGCGGGCTTGTTCACGATCGCCGAACGGGTTGCCATGATCAACGATGCGTTTGCCGGGGAGGACCGCGTGGAAGCGGCGGAGTTCGACGGCCTGCTCGTCGATTTCGCGAAGAAGCGCGGCTCCACGATCATGATACGCGGTCTGCGCGCGGTGTCGGACTTCGAGTACGAGTTCCAGATGGCATTGATGAACCGGCACCTCTGGCAGGAGCTCGAGACTGTCTTCCTCGCACCGGCGGAGCACTACTCGTATCTGTCAGCGTCACTCGTGCGCGAGATCGCATCGCTCGGCGGCTCGGTGACGGAATTCGTGAACCCGTCCGTGCACGAGGCACTGCAGGGAAAGTTCGGACCCCTCCCCTGACGATGACCGAGCCGTCTGCAGCTACCACTGCGTTCGCGATGGACCTTCGACAGCGCGCTGCCGCGCGACCGCGCCGCATCCTTTTCCCTGAAAGCGGCGACGGGCGGATCCTCGAGGCCGTTGCGCTGCTCGCGCGCGAGCGGCTCGTCGAGCCGATGGTGCTCGCCGACCATCCGTCTGAACCACACCGGCGCGCGCTCGCTGCGCTGCTGGCGGAGCGGCGGGCGCACAGGGGGTGGACCCAGGCGGACGCGTATGACCGTCTCGGCGACCCGCTGTTGTATGCCGCAACGATGGTCGCGGCTGGCGAAGCGGACGGGTTCGTGGCGGGCGCGCAGAACACGACCGCGGACGTTATCCGCGCGGCGATCTGGGGCATCGGCACCTCACCCGGTATCCAGACCGTCTCCTCCTCGTTCTATATGGTGGTGCCGCCGTTCCGCGGCCGTGGCACCGAGGTGCTCACGTTCACGGACGCGGCTGTCATGGCGGACCCCACGTCGCAACAGCTCGCGGACATTGCGGCCGCAGCGGTGCGTGCGCGCGCAGGGATTGTCGGTGACGAGCCTCGCGTCGCGTTCCTGTCCTTTTCGACGCGCGGCAGCGCGGAAAGCGCGAGCGTCGCAAAGGTCCGGGAGGCGTACGCACTGTTCCAGGCGGCGCACCCCGATGTCGTGGCGGACGGGGAGGTGCAGCTCGATGCGGCGTTGATCGAAGCGGTGGCCGCACGCAAGACGCCCGGCTCGCGGCTGGCCGGCGGCGCCAACATCCTGGTGTTCCCGAACCTCGACGCCGCGAACATCGGTTACAAGCTCACGCAGCGGCTGGCGCACGCGGCCGCCATCGGCCCCATCCTGCAGGGGCTGGACCGGCCGTGCAGTGATCTTTCGCGGGGCACCACCGTGGACGACATTGTCGCAGTCGCGTGCATAACGGCGCTCCAGGTGTGATGGGGGGCGGCATTGATTTTGCCTCTCCGCGCCACCATCGAGCCGGACAATTCCAAAGGGAGGGGCGATGAGCTTCGATGTGAAGAAGCAGGGTGACGTCACGGTCATTGACGTTGAAGGTCAGCTGATCGTGGGCAACCGGCAGGAACTGAAGCAGAAGGTGCTGGAGGAGCTGGAGGGTGGGGCGCGCAAGTTCCTCATCGACTTCTCGAGCACGGGCTACATCGATTCGTCGGGGCTCGGCGTGCTGGTGAGTCTGTCGAAGAAGATCCGCGAGCAGGGCGGTGAGCTGCGCCTCGCGAACCTGAACGAAGACCTGCGGACGCTGTTCGAGCTGACCAAGCTCGATACGCTGTTCCATATTGCGAACAGCCGCGACGAAGCACTCTCGTCTTTCTGACCTACCGCCGCCCCGCCGGGGCGGTTATCATAGCGGAATGCAGCGCGATTACGTCCTGGAGCTCCCGAACGACCTTCGCACCATCGAGAGGTCGGTCGAGGAGCTCATGGAACAGGCCCGGGACGTCGGCTTCGAGGACGACCGGCTGCGGCTGAACTTCAGGGTGGGCCTCACCGAGGCCCTGGCCAATGCAATGCTCTACGGCAACCTCCGCGACCCCCGGAAGCACGTCCGGATCGTTGCCCACCTGAGTCCCCAGGAAGTGTCGGTCGAAGTGACCGACGAGGGCCGGGGCTTCAATCCTTCCAGCGTCCTCGACCCGACCCTCCCCGACAATCGTCAGCGCGCCGGCGGCCGCGGCCTGTTCCTGATCCGAAAATTGATGGACCACGTCGAATTCAATGAACGGGGAAACTCGATCCGAATGGTCCTCCTGAGTAGAAACGCAGCGAAGACGCGACGCTTCGGTTCATGACGCCTGCGACGCTCGTGGACCTCAGCCCGCTTCCGAGCTCGGTCAGCAAGGTGCTCGAGAGCTATCGGGAGGTTCATCCCGAGGCGGAGCTGCGCCTGTGGGCGCACCGCGACGATGCGTGGGTTTGCCTGTATCCGGTCGACCTCGGCAATCGCCAGCCTTCCGACGACCGCCATGAGATCCGCATGGCGGAAGGTCCGGCCCTCGCCGTCGAAGTCCAGTCCGCCAACGGCGGCGCACAGGAGGGTCGCTTCCTGGCGCAGGTCCTGTCACAGGTGATTCACCACGAGCTGGAAGCGCGCTCTGCCGCGCGCGAGCTGTCCGAGCGCTACGAAGAGATCAACCTGCTGTACTTCATCAGCGAGATCCTCGGCTCGGTTCTGTCACTGCCGGATGCTGCTACGCGCATTCTTTACGAAGTTGCAGATGTGCTCGGTGCGCGACGTGCTTCGCTCTGGGTTCACGATGCCGCGGACGACCACCTGCATCTTGCTGCAGCGGTTGGCGAGGAGGGTCTGAACGGTCCGATCTCGCCGCAGCATCCCGACTCCGCCACCGCACTCGTATTCCGCGAGCGGCAGGCGATCAATCTCGAGCGGGGCGTCGTGCTGCCGAACGTACCGCGCATGGAACCTTCGCCGCGTCAGTTCGAGGCGTTCCTCTCCGTGCCGATCAACTACACACCGCCGGAAGGCACTACGCGCACAGTCGGCGTCATTACGCTCGTGGGACGTCGCAACAACGTTCGCTTCAGTGCCGGCGACGCACGGCTGCTGTCCGCGATCGCGAGCCAGGTCGGTGCAGCCCTCGAGACCCAGCGGCTGGTCGCGGAGAGCCTGAAGCAGGAGCGCGTGGTGCGCGAGCTCGAGCTGGCGCACGACCTTCAGCTCAAGCTGCTGCCGGATCTCACAGCGTTCGAAGGACCGCCCGACGTCGCAGGGCGATGCGCACCTGCACAGTCCGTCGGCGGCGACTTCTATCATCTCATCCGCCTGTCGAGCGACCGCGTCGGGATCATGATCGGCGATGTTTCCAGCCACGGCTTCCCGGCTGCGCTCATCATGACGCTCACCATGAGCGCCGTCGCCATCTACTCGCAGGATGCGGGGCCGCCGGCGGAAGTTCTGCGACGCGTCCACCGCGCGGTCATCAAGGAGCTCGAGTCCACCGAGATGTATCTCACGCTGTTCTACGGCGTAGTGGACCGATCGCAGCGGCAGATCGTCTACGCGAACGCCGGTCACCCGCACGCGTTCCGCATTCGCGCGGATGGTGATGCAACCCGGCTCGGCGCCACGGACCTGCCACTCGGCATGATGGCGCTCGACGAATACGGCGAAGCCACCGCTACATGGGCGGAGGACGACGTGCTGTTCCTGTTCACCGACGGTCTGTCAGATGCGTATCCGCCGGCTGGAACGATGAAGGGCGAAGAAGCACTCGTTGCGGACGTGGCGAACGCGCGCACACGCCCGCTTGCTGACATTGTCACTCACATCTTCGCAACCGCCGAACGGTCCGATGCGAACGTCCCGCCCGACGACCGCACCGCGCTGCTGGTGCGGGGATGAACGCACCACACCGGGCAAAGAAGTCGCTCGGTCAGAACTTCCTCACCGACCCCGCCATCCAGCAGCGCATCGCAGAATCCATCGATCCGCAGCCTGAGGACACAGTCATCGAGATCGGACCGGGGCAGGGTGCTCTCACACGGCATCTCCAGGGACGCGTGCGCAGGCTCGTACTCATCGAGCTCGACAACGATCTCGCGCCTGCCCTGTCGCAGGAGTACGCTGGACGCAGCGATGTCGAGGTGATTCACGCGGATGTACTGACCGTGGACCTCTGTGCGGTGGCGCGCGGCGGGCGCTACAAGGTGGTGGGCAACATCCCGTACAACATCACGACGCCCATCATGTTCAAGCTGCTCGAGCCCGGCTGCCGACCGGCAGTGATCGTGCTCATGGTGCAGAAGGAGCTGGCGGAGAGGGTCATCAGCGGGCCGGGCAACAAGACGTACGGCGCACTGTCCGTCGGCGTGCAGGCCGTGGCGGATGTGCAGCGTCTGTTCAATGTCCGGCGTGGGGCATTCAATCCCGTGCCCAACGTGGACTCCGCGGTCATCCGCATCACGCCGCACGAGCCGCCCGCACTCAGTGCGCAGGAGGAGACCGACCTCCGGACGCTGTCACGGACCAGCTTCGGATGGCGACGGAAGCAGCTCCAGAAAATTCTCCGGAGTGCCCCGCAGTACGGCCTCGACCCGGACGCCGTCGCAAACGTGCAAACCGTTGCGGGGATTGCATCAGACGCCCGACCGGAGACCCTTTCCCCAGCTCAGTTCATCCTGCTCGCCCGCATCCTGCGTCACCACGGTCTGCCAATCACATCGGAAGACTCCAGCGACTGGGACTGAACGCGTGCTCAGCGACGAATTTCTGGGTCTGATCGCCCATGAACTGCGGACACCCGTGTCCGCAATCATCGGCTATCACGACCTCATGAGCGAAGGTCTGTTCGGCGAGCTGCCGCCGCGCGCCGCTGAAGGCGTCGACCGCATCCGCAGCTCCGCCAACCAGATCCTCACACTCGTCGCCAGCCTCGCCGAGGCCGCCGCCGACGATCCCGCCCAGCTGCACGTCGAAGCGCTGCCGGAGGACCCCGGCCGCATCTTCCAGGACGTGATGGACGAGCTGGCCACCGAGGCCGTTGGACGGTCCACCGCTATCGAGATCGGGCGTGTGCCCGACTCCGAGCTGTTCCGTACGGACTCCGAACGCCTCGAGCGGGGCCTCCTGCTCGCGCTCCATGCCGTAATCAAGAACAGCGCAGGGGGTTCTCTGCGCATCGAGGCCTTCGTCGACGACAGCGCCTTCCTCTGCACCATCGCCGGCGCCAGGCTCAACCCTGACACGGACATGGCCCCTGCAGCAGGACCCCTGGCAGCCACCTCCGCCTGCGCCCTCCGCCTGGCCATGGCCGTTCAGACCATTCGCCCCATGGGCGGAAACATCAGCCTCAACGGCAGCAACACCCTCACTCTCCGCGTCCCGGAGGCCGGTCCGAAAGGCGGCCCGCCCGATTGACGCGGTTGGCGGCGGCCGTTTAGGTTGATTTGTGAATCGATTCACAAGCAGAATGTGCCGTCCATGAAGAAGATCCCCGAGTCCACAGTCGGTCGTCTTTCCCTGTATCTGCGTCTGCTGCGGGACCTGTCGGACCGCGGCGTACTGACCGTATCGAGTGAAGAGCTGGCAACGCGAGCGGGCACGACGGCGGCGCAGGTGCGGAAGGACCTGTCGTTCTTCGGCACGTTCGGCAAGCGTGGCCTGGGTTATTCGGTGCCGGAGCTGGTGAAAGCGCTGCGGTCGATCCTGGGTCTGGAGCGGTCGTGGCGGGTGGCGCTGGTGGGTGCGGGCAAGATCGGCACGGCGCTGCTGGGCTACCAGGACCTGCGCCGCCAGGGATTCGTGATCGAGGCGGTGTTCGATGCCGACCCGTCGAAGATCGGGCGGAAGTGGAACAACCTCCAGATCCGCGCGGATGACGAGCTGGAAGATGTTCTGTCACAGGGAATCGATATCGTAATCGTGGCGGTACCGGCAGATGCGGCGCAGGGGATCGTGAACCGGGTGGTGCGTGCCGGAGTGCGGGCGGTGTTGAATTTCGCGCCGACGCGGCTTACGGTGCCTGAGGGTGTGACGCTGAAGACAGTGAACATGGCGGCGGAGCTCGAGGGTCTGTCGTACGCGCTGGTGAACGAGGTCTGGCGGGCAGGCGACGCCGGGGAATGAGCAGGGTGTGGTGATGGAGGGGATCAGGGTAACGTCGGAGATCGGCAGTCTGCAGTCGGTGATCTGTCACACACCGGGTCCGGAGCTGCTGGCGGTGACGCCGAGCACGCGCGAAGACTTTCTGTATGACGACATCATCGACATGGAGCAGGCGGCGCGTGAGCACCATCGCTTCAAGGCGATCCTGTCGCGGTTCGCGGAGGTGCATGAGGTGCGGGACCTGCTGGAGACGATCGCGGACTATCCGGACGTCCGGCCGTTCCTGATCGAGCGTGTCTTCGATGTTGCGCGGTCTGAGCCGTTGTCGCGCCACCTGAACGATCTGCCGGCGCAGGACCTGGTGCAGCTGTTCATCGAGGGCCGCGCGGCGGAGGGCGGTCCGCTGCAGAACACGCTGAACGTCCGGAGCTACGACCTGCCGCCGCTGCCGAATCTTTTCTTCACGCGTGACGCGGCGATGGTGGTTGGAACGGGTGTGGTGATCGCCTCGATGCGGTACAATGTGCGGTGGACGGAGGAGATCCTGATGAAGGCACTCTTCCAGTATCATCCGCTGCTGCGAAATGACGGCCTGGTATACGACGGCAGCGAGGAGCGCCGCGCGGGGTACACGGTTGAGGGCGGCGACATCCACGTGCTGCGGAAGGACCTGGTGCTGATGGGTCTGTCCGAGCGCTCCACCGCGGGCGCGTTCGACGTGCTGGCAGAGCAGCTCATCCGGCAGCAGGGGATCAAGGACATCATCGTGGTGGTGCTGCCGACGAACCGCGCGATGATCCACCTGGACATGGTGTTCACGATGGTGGACCGCGAGCAGTGTGTGGTGTTCCAGCCCATGTTCGTGGGACCGTCCCGGTGTCCGGTGCTTCATTTCCGCGCGGGTCGCGAGGGGATGCGCGAGATGCCGAACCTGTTCGCCGCACTGCGCGAGGTGGATATGCCGATGGAGCCGATCTTCTGCGGCGGCACGCAGCGCGCGCACCAGGAGCGCGAGCAGTGGGCCAGCGGCTGCAACTTCATTGCGCTCCGGCCGGGGCTGGCGCTGGGCTATGACCGGAACGAGAACACGTATCGCGAGATGGAGCGGGAAGGGTACCGGACGGTAACCGCGATCGATTACCTGACGGGCGATGAGGAGATTGGTGACGATGAGCGGGTTGCGATCATCTTCGAGGGCGGCGAGCTGGTACGCGGCGGCGGCGGCGCGCGCTGCATGACGATGCCTGTCGTGCGCGACGATCCGTGGTGAAGCCGTCGCTCGACTCGCTCGAGCAGCTGTCTCCCCGCATTGTCGTGGACCGCTCGAACGCAGCGCGGTCGGGCATCCGCATCGTTCTCAAGCCGCGCGAGGACCCGCAGCAGATCCTGCTGCCGCTGGACCTCACGCCGCTTCCACCCAGAGTCATGCTGCAGGTCGATGGCAACGATGTCATCCGCGACCTGGAATACGTCGTCGTCGACCTGGAAACGACGGGCGGCGCGCCGTACCGCGGCCATCGCGTAACGGAGGTCGCGGCCGTGAGAATGCGCGGCACTGGCGAGATCGTGGACGAGTTCGAGACACTGATCAATCCGGACCGCTATATCCCTCCGTTCATCACCCAGCTCACGAAGATCTCGCCGGCGATGGTGGAGAATGCGCCGCGCTTCGCGGATGTCGCGGACCGCGTGCAGAATATCCTGCACGGCGCAGTGTTCGTCGCACACAACGCACAGTTCGATCACGGTTTCCTCGGCATGGAGCTGGAGCGGTGCGGGATGCGGCTCGAGGGGCGCACGCTGTGCACGGTTCGTCTTGCGCGGAAGACGGTGCCGGAAGTGCAAAGCCGCTCGCTCGACTCGCTCATGTACTTCTTCGGTGTGGACAACGAGGCGCGCCATCGCGCCATGGGCGATGCGCGCGCGACGGCCACGATATTCCGACGCCTGCTCGACCGCCTCGAGGACCATGAGGTGACGCGATGGAAGGAGCTGGAGACGTTCCTGCGACGGCGGGCCCGCCGGAAGCGGAAGCGCATCGCCAACCCGCATCCGATGCCCGACGCATGACACGCATGGCACCCATGACACGCGCATGACTGGGCCGGATAACGTCACTGCAGACTCGCCGCTGGCGCTGACCCGGAAGGTCGGTGACTTCACGATCCACGCACTGGACGCCGGCCGTCTGTGGCTGGACGGCGGCGCGATGTTCGGCGTCGTGCCCAAGCCGCTCTGGCAGAAGCGCATCCCGGCCGACGATCGGAACCGCATCCCGCTGCAGATGCGCTGTCTGCTGGTCGAGACCAGGGATGCGCTGGTGCTGATCGACAACGGGGTCGGCAACAAGGAAGACGCGAAATTCCTCGACATCTACGGCATCTCGAACACATCCGCGTCCGGCGGCACGACCCGTCTCGAGGATGCACTGGCCGCCGTCGGATACAAGCCGTCCGACGTGGACATCATGATCGACACGCACCTGCATTTCGACCACGCGGGCGGCAACACGGTCCATGATGCGGAAGGCGTGCAGCGCCTGGCGTTCCCGAATGCGCGCTACATCGCGAATCGCGGCGAGTTCGAGTACGCACACTGGCGCAACGAGCGCGTGCAGGCCAGCTACATGACGGCCAATTTCGATCCCGTGCTGGAGGCTGGCCGGCTGGAGCTCGTCGAATACGATCACGTCGTGATGCCGGGCATCTCGATGGCGCACACGCCCGGCCACACGCCGCACCACCACTCGATCATCATCGAGTCCGCCGGCGAAACCGCCTGCTTCCTGGCCGACCTCTGCCCCACGTCCGCACATCTGCCACTGCCATGGATCATGGGCTACGACGTGGAGCCGCTCGTCACGCTCGAGTCGAAGCGCTCCCTCATGGCCCGGGCGCGCGCGGAGGAATGGCTTCTGGTCTTCGAGCACGACCCCGTTATCCCGTGGGGCAGGCTGGACCCCTCCAACACCAAGCCGGAGCTCATCCCGGAAGCCCCTTCCGCGACCGCCTGACCACCCCTGCGCCGCGTCCCGCCGCGGCTGGCCCCGCCTTCCGGATACGGGTATAATTCCGGGGCAATTATCCGATGAATTCGAGCCTGTATGCCCCTGAACCGGGCAGTCTCAGGCCTGCAAGGAGATAGAGATGGCGGATCCGAAGCGAACGGCCGTGATCGTGGCGGCCAGGCGCACGCCGATCGGCAAGTTCATGGGGAGCCTGGGTACGTTGAGCGCGCCCGACCTGGGTGGTGTCGCGATCCGCGCGGCGCTCGCGCAGTCCGGCGTCGACGCATCGGACATCGAGGACGTGATCCTCGGCAACGTCGTGTCGGCGGGCCTCGGCCAGGCGCCGGCGAGGCAGGCGGCGATGAAGGGTGGTGTGCCGGACACCGTGGGGGCGATGGGCGTGAGCCGCGTGTGCGGCTCGGGTTTGCAGGCCGTGATGCTCTCCGCACAGGCCATCCGCGCAGGCGACGCGCAGGTGATGGTGGCCGGCGGCATGGAGTCCATGTCGAACGCGCCCTACTACCTGTTCGGTCACCGACAGGGCGTGAAGTTCGGCAACCAGGAGCTGGTGGACGGCCTGCTCCACGACGGCCTGATCTGCGGCTTCCACGAGTGCCACATGGGCGGTCACGCGGAATACACGGCGAAGAAGGCCGGCGTCTCCCGCGCCGATGCAGATGAATTCTCCGTGAAGTCCCACCAGAATGCGCTGCGCGCAATGGATGAGGGCCGCTTCAAGCAGGAGATCGCGCCGGTCGAGATCAAGGGTCGCAAGGGCACGACCGTCGTCGATACGGACGAGGCGCCACGCCGCGACACGTCGATGGAAGGGCTAGCGGCACTGCGCCCGGCGTTCATGAAGGACCTGCCGCCCGATGTGACCGAGCCGGTGGTGACTGCGGGCAATGCGCCGGGTCTGAATGACGGTGCTGCCGCGGTCGTGCTGACGAGCGAGGAATACGCGCGCGCACACGGCCTCACGATCCTCGGCCGCGTGAACGCATATTCGAGCGGTGCGGTCGCGCCGCGCGACCTGTTCTTCGCACCGGTCCGCGCCGTGCGGCGGGTGATGGAGAAGGAAGGCAAGTCGATCAACGATTACGACCTGATCGAGGCGAATGAGGCGTTCGCGGTGCAGGCGATCGCGGACGGCCGCGAGCTCGGCTGGGACTGGGACCGCGTCAACGTCAATGGCGGCGCCGTCGCGCTCGGCCACCCGATCGGTGCATCCGGCACGCGTATCCTGGTCACACTGCTGCACGCGCTCGAACAGCGCGACAAGCAGAGCGGCATTGCAACGCTGTGCCTGGGCGGCGGCGACGCCGTCGCGCTTTCCGTCGAGCGCGTGTAAATGGCTGGATCTTCGAAGACCCCCGGACTGCCGTAGGCCGGGGGTCTTCTGCTGAATGGCGCACGCTGGCGCGATCCTGCCAGCAGACGTGGTGCGCTGCTGCGCGTCGTGCTTTTCTTCGTGCTGTACAGTGCGCTCGAGTACCTGCTCGGTCTCGCGTTCCACGGAGCGGTCGGAACGCTGCACGGACCGGCGGAATTTCTTGCGACGACGGCCACGCTCGCCGCGGCAATCATCGCGGGCAGTGCACTGCTGTCGTCGCTCGATGCGCGGCGGGCCGGTGCGCTGGGGTTCGCATGGACGCGCCAGACGCCGCGGGAGCTGCTGCAGGGCCTCGCGCTGGGCGGTGGCGGGATCGTGGTGGCAGTGGCCGTCTTGCTTGCGATCGGCGCGCTGCGATATGGCGGCGATGATGGCACCGCCGCCGGCTGGGTCGGGACGATGCTGTGGCACCTGCTGGTGTTCACGGTCGCAGCGGCTGCGGAAGAAGCGGTGTTTCGCGGCTATGGGTTCCAGGCGCTCGCGCGCGGATTCGGCGGTGTTCCGGCGGTCGTGGTGACGAGCGCACTGTTCGCGCTGGCCCATGCGCGGAATCCGAATGTCGGAACGTTCGCGCTGGTGAACATCTTCCTCGCGGGCGTGATGCTGGGCGCGGCGTACCTGAAGACGATGAGTCTCTGGTTCGCGACGGCGGTGCACACGGGCTGGAACTGGGCGATGGCATCGCTGTTCGATCTGCCCGTAAGCGGGATTGCCATGTTCGACGCGCCGCTGTACGAGCCGCGCGTGACGGGCGGCTGGGTGAGCGGCGGGGCGTTCGGGCCCGAGGGCGGACTCGTCGGGACACTGGGATTCGCCGCGATGCTGGCGGCACTGTTGTGGCTGATGCATCTGCGCGTTGCGCCGGAAATGGCGGCACTCCGGCCCATCGCGCTTGCAGATAATATCGAGGAGACAAAACCTGAATGAGTGATCGGATCGCAGTTGCAGTCGTAGGTGCAGGAACGATGGGGAACGGGATCGCGCACGTCTTCGCGCAGTACGGCCATGACGTGACGATCATCGACGTCAGCGAGGATCAGCTCGGGAAGGCGCGCGATACCATCCGCGGCAACCTCGACCGGCAGGTGAAGAAGGGCACGCTCGATGCCGCCGCCGGCGAAGCTACCATGAGCCGGCTGCGCACGAGCACGGACCGCGGCGCGGCCGCCGGTGCCGGTCTCGTCATCGAAGCCGTGCCGGAGAGCATGACGCTCAAGCGCGAGATCCTGAAGGCGGTGGACGAAGCCGCGCCCGACGCGATCCTCGCGTCGAACACGTCATCGATTTCGATCACCGAGCTCGCGCGTGAAGTGCGCAATCCCGACCGGTTCATCGGCATGCACTTCATGAACCCCGTGCCGGTGATGAAGCTCGTCGAGGTAATTCGCGGCCTTCAGACGTCGGACGAGACGACGGCGCGGGTGGTGGAGCTGGCAAAGGCGATGGACAAGACGCCGGTCGAGGTCAAAGACTTCCCGGGCTTTGTCTCGAACCGCGTGCTCATGCCGATGATCAACGAGGCGATCTTCTGCCTCATGGAGGGTGTCGGCACGCCGGAGGCGATCGACCAGGTCATGAAGCTGGGGATGAATCACCCCATGGGCCCCCTGGGCCTCGCCGACCTCATCGGGCTCGATACCTGCCTCAACATCATGAATGTCCTCCAGCGCGACCTGGGCGACGACAAGTACCGGCCATGCCCGCTGCTGCGCAAATACGTCGCGGCCGGCTGGCTCGGGCGTAAGACGGGACGTGGCTTCTATCAGTACTGACGCGGCAGTGACCACGGGCGCGGCCGAGGCCGAATCACCCGAACAGGCGGAAATCCGCGCGCTCGCGCGTGACTTCGCGGCGTCCGAGCTGCGTCCGCACGTCGAGCGCTGGGATCACGAGCGCCGGATCGACGAGGCCGTACGCGCACAGCTCGCCGAGCTCGGCTTCTTCGGTATCTCGATACCGGATCGCTTCGGCGGCATGGGCCTGGACGACGCCGCGGTCTCGGCCATCGTGCAGGAGCTGGCGTGGGGCGAGCCCGCGGTCGCCCTGGTGGTGTCGCTCCAGGTGCAGGCGTCCGGTCTGCTGGTGCAGCATGGCACAGACGATCAGCGCACGACATGGCTGGAGCGGATGGCTACCGGAGATGCGCACGCGTGCCTCGCATTTGCGGAGGATGCCGGTGCTGAAGCCGAGGAGCTCCGTACGACGGCGCAGCGCGCCGGCGACGGCTATGTGCTGAATGGCACCAAGCGCTGGGTCACGGGCGCGGCGGACGCGACGTTCGCGCTGGTGCTGGCGCGTGTGGATGAAGGGCAGGGGATCTTCCTGGTGCCGATGGACGCTTCCGGCGTTTCGATCGGCCAGGCGGATGACACGCTCGGGCTGCGGTCCCTGCCGATCACGTCGCTGATACTGAAGGATTGCGCAGTGCCGGCGGACTCACTGCTGGGCGGCACGGCTGCCGCCGCCGACCAGATGGCATCGGTCGCAATGCACGACCAGCTCTGCATTGCGTCGATCGCGGCGGGCATTGCGGAGGCGGCGTCGGAGTACGCAATTGGGTATGCGAACGAGCGCGAGCAGTTCGGCAGGAAGCTGCGCACGTTCGAGGGGATCCAGTTCAAGCTGGCAGGCATGACGACCAGGACGGCAGCGGCGCGTGCACTGCTCGCGTCCGCCGCGCTCTCCGGTGATGCGCAGCGGACGCGGATGGCGAAGGTGTTCAGTACGGAAACCGCGATGGACGTTACCACGCAGGCCGTGCAGGTATACGGCGGCTATGGCTACATGCGTGACTATCCGGTCGAGAAGTTGATGCGGGATGCAAAGGCAATGGAGATGCTGGGCGGCGCCAACGAGCTGCTCCGCGTTGCAGTGGCGGAAGCCCTGTACCGCGATTGACGCAGGATCACAACGGAGAGCACATGGAAATATTCAACCTGATGTCCTCACACGACCACGAGCAGCTCGTGTTCTGCTACGAGCCGATCGCCGGTTACAAGGGCATCATTGCCATTCATGACACCACACTCGGGCCGGCCCTCGGCGGCACGCGCTTCTGGAACTACAACAGCGATGCGGAGGCCATCATCGATGCGCTCCGCCTCTCGCGCGGCATGACCTACAAGGCCGCCGTCGCCGGCCTCAACCTGGGCGGCGGCAAGTCGGTCATCATCGGTGACCCGCGCACTCCACGCCGGGAGATGATCTTCCGCGCGCACGGCCGCTTCGTCGACTCGCTCAAGGGCCGCTACATCACGGCTGAGGACGTCGGCACGAGCGTCGAGGACATGGACTACGTCCAGATGGAGACCGAGTACGTCGCGGGTGTCGCGGGCGGCAGCGGCGACCCATCTCCGGTCACGGCCTACGGCACGTATCGCGGGATCAAGGCGTGCGCGAAGGAAAAGTACGGCAGTGACGACCTGAAGGGTGTGACGATCGCGGTCCAGGGTCTCGGCCACGTCGGGCAGTACCTGTGCGGCTATCTCGCGGAAGAGGGCGCGAAGCTCACGGTCACGGACATCGACCAGGGCCGTGTGAAGGATGTCGTGAAGAAGTTCGGCGCCGAGGCCGTTGCGCCCGACGCGATCTACGGCGTCAATGCGAAGATCTTCGCGCCCTGCGCACTCGGCGCGATCGTCAATGACGAGACGCTGAAGCAGTTCAAGTTCGAGATCATCGCGGGTGCAGCGAACAACCAGCTCGCGGAGGAGCGTCATGGCGACGAGCTCCAGAAGCGCAACGTGCTGTACGCCCCGGACTACGTAATCAATGCCGGTGGCCTGATCAATGTGTATGGCGAGATCAATGGCTGGGACTCGGACCGCGCCAAGCGGAAGGCGGGCGAGATCTATGACACACTGCTCCAGCTCTTCGAGATCTCGAAGGAACAGGGGATCCCGACGTACGAGGCGGCGGATCGTTTCGCGGAGCGCCGCATCGAGCACATCGCAGAGCTCAAGCGGAGCTGGCTGTAGACGATGATCGACGAACTGCGGCGGCAGGATCCCGCGATCTACAATGCGATCGCGCGCGAGGCGGGGCGACAGCACGGTACGCTGGAGCTCATTGCCAGTGAGAACTTCACGTCCGCCGCAGTTCTCGAAGCGGCCGGGACGGTCCTCACGAACAAGTATGCGGAGGGCTACCCCGGCAAGCGGTATTACGGCGGCTGCGAGTTCGTGGACATTGCGGAGCAGATCGCGATCGACCGCGTGAAGCAGCTGTTCGGTGCGGAGCACGCCAACGTGCAGCCGCACTCGGGCGCGCAGGCCAACATGGCCGGTTACCTGGCCGCACTGAAGCCGGGCGACAAGCTGCTCGGCATGAGCCTGTCCCACGGCGGCCACCTCACCCACGGGTCTCCCGTCAATTTCAGTGGCCAGCTCTATGAGGCCTCTGCCTACGGCCTCGGTGAGGATGGCCGCATCGACTACGACCAGGTGCGGGATCTCGCGCGCGAGCATCGGCCGAAGATGATTGTCGCGGGTGCAAGCGCTTACTCGCGCATCATCGATTTCCCCCGCTTCGCGGAGATCGCGGCGGAGGTGGATGCTCTGCTGCTGGTGGACATGGCGCACATTGCGGGGCTGGTTGCGGGCGGCGTGCACCCGAGTCCGGTGCCGCACGCGCACTTTGTGACATCCACGACACACAAGACATTGCGCGGCCCGCGCGGCGGCTTCGTGCTCTGTCGCGAGGAGTTTGCAAAGGCACTAGACAAGCAGGTCTTCCCGGGCATGCAGGGCGGTCCGCTCATGCATGTCATTGCCGCGAAGGCCGTGGCGTTCGGTGAGGCGCTGCAGCCGTCATTCGCGGAGTACGCGCGCAATGTCGTGGCGAATGCGAAGGCGCTGGCCGAAGCGCTTCAGAGGAGGGGCTTCGAGCTGGTGAGCGGCGGGACGGACAACCACCTGCTGCTCGTGAACCTGACCAATCGCGGCGACCTGTCCGGCAAGGTCGCGGAGGCGGCGCTCGAGCGGGCTCACATCACATGCAACAAGAACACGGTGCCGGGCGAGAAGCGGTCGCCATTCGTTACGTCCGGCATCCGCCTCGGTACCGCCGCGCTCACGACGCGCGGCATGGGGCAGACCGAGATGCGGCTCATCGGCGGCTGGATGGCGGACGTGCTCGATGCGCCCGCCGACGAAGCAGTCGGCCGTAAAGTCGCCGCGCAGGTCAGCGAGCTCGTTGAAGGGTTCCCGCTGTATGCGAAGTTCCGCGCGCGCCACGGCGTGGACGCCGGCGAAACCATGGCGGCTGCTTCGGCATGAACGGCATCGTCCTGGATGATGCGGTGATCGAGCGGCTGCGCGAGCGAGAGCCGCGCTTCCACGAGATGACATACGTCTTCGTGCTCTCGGCGCTCCAGTACGTGCTGCAGCAGCTGCCGAGCCCGCGGCACATCACGGGTCGCGAGCTCGCGGAGGGCGTACGCGATCTTGCGCGCGAGAAGTTCGGCCCGATGGCACGGACCGTACTCGAGCACTGGGGAATCCACGAGACCGGCGATGTGGGCGACGTGGTCTTCGCACTCGTGGAGAGCGGGATCCTGATCAAGCAGGATGAAGACACGAGGGCGGAGTTCGAGAACGTGTACGATTTCGACGAGGCGTTCCAGACGAGTTATCCGCGGACTCGCGGGGCGGGCGCCTGACGGGGGATCGGGCGGGTTGCTGGAACGTCGCTTGCACACCCGTGCCGGCTCAGCGTTCCGGGTTCTGTTGAGGGGAGGGGGAGAGTCATGATGGAAAACGGGCAGCAGTATCCGAAGTGCGGCAAGTGCGACAAGGGCACCATGCTGCCGCTGTCGGACTACGGCAGGGATGGCGCGCCGATCACGTACAAAGCGTGGGTGTGCTCGAATCCGGAATGCGGCTTCAATATCAGAATCGACAACGGCGAGATCAGCTTCGGGCGCACGATCGGCCAAAGCTACAAGTAGGTCGATGAGACATCGCGGCCGCGGTGGGCCGGGAGTCTCCGGCCGTGATGGCGTGTGGCTGCCGACCGGGGAGGAAGCCGCCGCGTTCGACACCGCGTCGCATGCGATTGTGCCCGAGCGCGTGATGATGGAGAACGCGGGACGCGCGGCCGCGGCGATCATCCAGAAACTTCATCCTCACGGCCGCATCCTCGGCTATGCGGGCTCCGGCCACAACGGCGGCGACCTCCTCGTCGCGCTCCGCACCCTCCACTGTCAGGGCCGCGACGTCTCGATCATCACGACCGGCAGCCGTCCGGTCGACACCTCACTCCTCAATGGCCACACCCTCGAGCTTCATTCCTTCAGTGGTTCTGACGCCATTGCGCATGACGTGATCGTCGACGGCATTCTCGGCACAGGCGTCCGTGATGCCCCGCGCGGAAATGCAGCAGCCGCAATCGCGGCGATCAATGCGTCCGGCCGGCCGGTCATCGCGCTGGACCTGCCGTCCGGCGTGAATGCATCGGACGGCAATATCCCAGGCGACGTGGTGAACGCGGAAACCACCATCACGTTCGGCTGGCCGAAGCTCGGGCTCCTGCTTTACCCGGGGAGGGCGCACTGCGGCCGCATCATCGCGACCGAGATCGGCTTCCCGCCTGCCACCGGCTTCGATGCCGAGGCGATCACACCCGGCTGGGCGATCGCGCGCACGCCGCGGCGTGAGCCCGACGCGCACAAAGGGTCGTCCGGCCGCCTGCTGATCCTTGCGGGACAGAACGGGATGGCGGGTGCGGCACTGATCGCAACTGAAGCAGCGGTGCGCAGCGGCGCCGGCCTCGTACGCATCGCGTCCGATGCGGCGAACCGCGCGCTGCTGCAGGTGGGCGTACCGGAAGCGATGTTCGTCGACCGCGCGGCCCTCTCCACCGATGATGTCGCGCGCGCCACGGCGGTCGTCGCTGGTCCGGGCATCGGCCAGGATGCGGCTGCACGCAGGGCGCTCGACATCATTCTCGACGCGTCGATCGATGTTCCGACGCTGCTGGACGCGGATGCGCTCAACATGCTCGCGCAGGATCCGTCGGCACTGCACGCAGCGGCCAACCGTCCGCTGTTGCTCACGCCCCACCCGCTCGAGCTTGCGCGCCTGCTCGGTGCCGATGTCGCGGATGTCACGCGTGACCGTGTCGCTGCCGCGCGCGAAGCCGCTCGCACATTCGGCTGTGTCGTGCTGGCGAAAGGTCAGCCATCGATCGTAGCAGATCCGGATGGCGGCGTCCTCGTGAACACCGCGGTGACCAGTGATGTGGCAGCAGCGGGGATGGGAGACCAGCTCGCAGGCGTTGCAGGCGGTTTCCTCGCCGCGGGTTCCGATCCGCGCACGGCCGCGGGACTCGCACTGTATTACGGCGGCCGTGCGGCGCAGCTCGCGCGGCGGGGGCGCGCACTGTCGCCGCGGGACGTGACCGGTGCTCTTGCCACGGCATTCGCAGACCCGGGCGACGTCGCATGCTCACTCGGTATTCCAGGCATCACGTTCGACCAGCACAGTCCCGCGTGAGAACGACGCTGGCCATCGTCCTATCCGGCATCCTGGCCGCACTTCCTGTCGCCGCGCAGAACGGTGCGTCCTGGCGGCCGGAGGAGCGCGTGCTGCTCTCGGATTTCTCGTTCGTGAGCGCCCTGGCGCGTGACAACGACGTGCTGTACGCGGTGACACCGAACGGCCTGCTCGTGTACGATCTCACGGCAGGCGCCTTCCGGGATCCGCTCACAGCGGAGGACGGATATCCCGTCGAAGAGAATCCGATTTCCATCACTTACGCGCGCGCGGAGTTCCTGCTGATCGTCGGCACTGCGCGCGGCGGCCTTTTCACACTTGCGACGCTGGCCCCGCGTTTCACAGCAGTCGCGCGGCTGCCGGGCCCGGTCCTGAGCCTGGCATCTCCGCAGACCGGATTCGAGTCCTATGCCGAGACGACTGCGGGCTGGTTCAGGCTGCGCAGTGTCTCGCTGCGCCCGGAACCGTCCGCACCGCCGCGGCCCGAGCCGCAGCCGGGACGCTCCGACAGCTATCTGGCCTCCATGCTCGGCACGGCTGGAACGGTACCCGGTCGCCCGACTGCACCTGTCGCTGCACTCGAGACCGGCCGCATCCCCGGCGTCTATTATGCCGGCACACTCGGCAGCGGACTCGTTCGTCTCGACACACGAACACTCGAGCGCACGCGACTTCCATTCGGTCTGAATACGCGCGGCGTTACTGCAATGGCGCGCTGGCGAGGACGTCTGTGGTTCGGTGGGGACAGCAGCGCGGTCAATGGCTCACTGGTCAGCGCATCGGAGGATCTCGCGCGGTTCAACGAGTACCCACCCCGCACCGGCGGGCCGCAGCGCGCGATCACTGCGTTGCTTGCAGCCGACTCGGTGCTGTGGGTCGGTGGACTCGACGGGCTGGCCGCGCTCGAGGCCCGCAACGGCGACGAGCGCTGGCATGACTTCTCGACGGTCGTGCGCGAACCCGTATTGAACCTGACGCATGCCGCTGGCAGTGTGTTCGTCGGCACCCGGAGCGGTGCCTTCGTAATCCGGGGCGGTCTCGCGGGTGGTCCCGCCGGCCGGAGCATCGAGTCTGTCCTGACGGGCACTGCCGTGCGGGGCATGGCGCGCGGCGTGGACACGCTGTGGATCGCCAGCGATGCCGGGCTGGCCGCGCTCCCGCTGACGGGGCAGGCCGCTCAGACACGGCTGGTCCGGGAAACGTCCGGGCCGATCGGACCGGTCGCGGATGTCGCAGTGACGGGTGACACGGTGCTGGTGCTGACGCCGGAGGCCCTGTATCGGCGTACTGCGGCCGGCTGGTCGGCGCCGGACCCGATGCCCGCCGCAGTCGGGCCGCTCCTCCGGGTGGAGGTCCTGAATGGCGTCACATACGTGACGGGTTACCGTGGCGCAGCGCGGGGCCATGCGCGGGGCGCCGGGTGGGACTATTATAGAGCGCCCGACGACGTGCCGGAGGGTCCGGTCCGGGACCTTCTGCCAGGCGCCGAAACCCTGTGGCTCGCCACACCTGCAGGCGCCCTGCGCATAACCGATCGACGCTGAACACGAGACGAGGCCGTCTTTGCACTCCCTGCACATCCCGCTCGGAACGGGCGCCGAATTCGACCTGATCCGCCGGTTCCTCGACACGGAAGACACGCATCGCGCGCGGTCACTGCCGGAGCACGTGCGCGTCGGCGCAGGTGACGACTGCGCGATCGTGCGCGGTGAAGGCATCGCGATCAGCGTGGACATGGCCGTCGAGGGCGTGCACTTCCACCGGGAGTGGCTGGAGCCCGAAGAGATCGGCTATCGCAGTGTCGCGGCTGCACTGAGTGATCTGGCTGCGACGGCGGCCACGCCGGTCGGCGTGCTCATCGCCCTCGCGATCAATGATACGGATGGGCCGCAGGTCGCGGAGCGCATCATGGAGGGTGCGCGCGCGGCCGCGACCGGTGTCCGCGCCTCGATCCTGGGCGGCGACATCACGCGCTCGACCGGCCCGCTCGTCATGGACGTAGTCGTGGTCGGCAACGCCGTGCGGCCCGCGCTGCGACGCGGCGCGAAGGCCGGCGACAACGTGTGGGTGACCGGCGAGCTTGGTGCGGCGGCTGTGGCGGTCGCTGCATGGAAGCAGGGCAGGGAGCCCGAGCCGGCCGCGCGTCTCGCATTCTCACTGCCCACACCACGCATCGCCGAGGCGTCCTGGCTGATGGCGCGCAATGTCGTTCATTCCATGATCGACATTTCCGACGGCCTCGCCGGTGACATCGCGCACATTGCCGCCGCGAGCGGCGTACGCATCACGCTGGACGCGCGCGCAATCCCGATTCATCCGGTCGTCTGCGTCGACGAGGACGAGCC
>DASUXU010000170.1:0-7249 GCA_036377735.1 Longimicrobiales bacterium | reverse complement strand
GCGTTCGTCGCCGAGGCGCAGGCCGCGCACGAGCGCGTGCTTGCCGCTCCGCCGCGCGCAGTGAAGGCACGGCGATGACCCGTCGCATCGCGTACAACTTCGCGCGGCTTCGTGTAGTGCCGCATGTGGCTACGGGCGCCTTCACGGACATCGGCGTGATCCTGCACGCGCGCACCGCGGAGTTCCTGGACTGCCGCATCCTGTGCGAGCCCGCGAAGCTGCGCGCCATCGCGCCCGATGTGGACGTGGACCTGCTGTGCCGCTATATAGACGCGTGCGTCGCCATCTGCCGCGGTGAGGCCGCGGGCGGTCCGATCGCCATGCTGCCGACGTCCGAGCGGTTCCACTGGCTCGTGGCGCCGCGCTCGGACGTGCTGCAGTGCTCGCCCGTTCACGAGGGCCTGTGCGACGACCCGGCCACCGAGCTCGATGCGCTCTACCGCCTCTATGTGCGGGATGAGATGAACCAGGAACAGGGAAGGGTCGTTTGACGCAGAACCAGGTCATCGCTGTCGCGCTCTTCGCGCTCACCGCGCTGTCGTTCTTCACCGGTCGATCGATGTGGAAAATGGGACGCATGAGCACCCGCCGCTTCGCGGCGCGCTGCATTGCGCAGGTCGGCGTCCTGCTCGTCGCCGTGTCGTTCGGAACGCGCTTCGACACCGCCGGCGGCTGGTTCTCGCGCTTCGCCATATTCCTCGCGATCACCGGCTTCTTCGCCGACTTCGCTCTCCGCACCATCGAGCGCAGCCGCCGCCCGCCGCCCGGCATGTAACACTCCAGGCACCCGCGCGGAGTCGGCCGCTACGAGCGGCGCGCTTCCCGCGGTTCCTCAGTGCGGGCCCGGGCTCCCCGTCGACGTCTGGCGTCCGCGCACTACCTCCACCTTCAGCTCGCTCCAGCCGTCCACCTGAGAGTATTCCACGCGGATGGAATGACGACCCGGCGCGATCGGCACGCTGTTCACCTCCGACTCGTGCTTCGTCCAGTTGTCGATCACCCGCACACCATCGACATACACGCGGATCCCGTCGTCACTGATCGTGCGCAGCGTGTGCTCGCCCGGCGGCACGGTAACGGTGGAAGTCGCGACCGCCGCCCATTTCGTCTGCGGGAGTCCCTTGAATGGCGGAGAATACCACATGTAATCCAGCCGCGGCTCAGTCCGCCAAAGCAGCGCCGGCGCGCGCAACACGGCGCTGAATGCATCCGGCGACGTCCGCGGATCCGCACTGTCCGGCCACGCGAAGAAGTTCACCCCCCACTGCATCACCGGCTCATACCGCGCGAACGTGAACCGGTACGGCACACCGGCCGCCCGCTTCTCCCCCCGCGGCGACTCCGTCGCCTCCCCCACGTACTCCAGCGTGATCTCCCAGTTGTACTCATAGCCACGGCTTGGGGTGACGGTGATCGTGTCGTCCAGGAACATTGCCCCTTCGACGACGGCGCCGGAATCCTTCGAGACTGAAGCGATGCCGTCCAGCGAAACGAGGCGCCACATGCCCGCAGGTCCGAGCACGCGGAGCCTGACTGATGATCCGCGCGCGCTGTCGACCGGCCACAGGCGAGGATACTTCCAGCTGTAGGGACCCCACTCATCCACGATGATCGCATCGCGGGTCTGAAACAGCGAAGTGTCCAGAAGAGTCCGGCCGGCCCGGGATTCTATGTCGCCGAACCTCTTCGGATAGTACGCTCCGTAAGTTGCCCCACGGTCCATCGGTTCAGGCAGACCTGCGGGCGACCCGTTCGTGAAAGGCGCGACGATTCTCGCCATGTGTCCGGAGACGCGCATCATCGATGTATCGTTGCCGGCAAGCAGGATGCGCGACGTGTCGACCACCACAACGGTGTCGAGCCTCATGAACCGATTCCGCGTGACGCGTACATCCTCGCTGCCACCCACCCGCAGCCCCACCCGTGCCGCGTCGATTGTGTTCTCCCAGATGTCGTAACCTCTGCTGCGCGTGTCCCGGTATTTCGGATAGCCCCACTCACCGGGCTCGATAGGATTCGCCCAGAGGTAAATGCCCGTCACACCGCCGCCGATTTCGTTGCCGCGAATTTCGTTGTTCTGTCCGTGCTCGATGGCTATCCCCGTGCGGTTCGAGGAGATGGTATTCCCAATGAACTTCGAGTCATAGCTGTATCCGGCCCACACGCCGTACTCGGATCCGCCTGCGATGTTGCCGACGAACGTGTTGCGGCTGAACGTCGTCTCGATGGCATTGGTGGGGGCGTAGCTGAAGTTGTTCGCATAGAACAGGTTGTCGTTCGACCCGCCCTGGCCGGTGTCCATCGTGGACTGGCCGGCCCAGAGGAAGAGGCCGTCGCCGCCGTGCGTCATCATGTTGAACGCGACGATGTTGTTCGACGTCTGCTCGTACATCAGCAGGTCCGCCGAGTCCTGGCCGCGCCGGTAGTACCGGCTGAAGCCGCGGACATTGAAGCTCGCGATGTTGTGCATGATGCGGTTGTACGAGGAGCGGTACATGCCGATGCCGACGCCGGAATTGAAGCGGATCGTGTTGTTCCACACGAGCAAGCTGTCCGTCCGTACCAGCATCAGCCCTTCCATCCCCTGCTCGATCCGGTTTCCGCGGATCTCACCGCCCTTCACGTCGCTCAGGTACACGCCTGCACCGAAACGCAGCCACTCGTCCGCGTCATTGCGGTGGTGTGACATCCAGTCGACGAGGCTCTCATGCTCCACCACGCTGAACAGACGCGCCTTCCAGTTGTGGCTGAAGTCGTTGTCCTCGAGATAGAGACCGCGCGTGCCGCGCGCGATCAGGCCGACCTTGTAACCGCGCACGCGCGCATTGCGCACACGGACGCGGCTGCCACCCTCGATCCGGATGCCGACACCGGCCGCGCGGTCCGGGTCGAGCGACGGGTGCGTTCCCTGGAGCTCCGCGCCGGTGAAGTCGACGGTGATTCCGTCGCCGCGGATGATGATCACCGCCGAGTCTCCCGGCCGAGGGGCGAGGCGGTATACCTTCGGCTGCACCCGCACCGATGACGTGATGACCATCCCCGGCGTCAGCTCCACGGTCGGAACGGTGGCAGGGATCTGCGCCCGCAGCGCGGACGCCGGCACGAGGACGGCCGCGAGAACCGCGGCCGGGAAGGCCGCCCGCCGTGACTGGCGAGAGGTGCGCCGAGGTGCGTCGCATGGAATCCGTTTCACGTCAGCATCGTCCTTCTCTCGAGTCAGATCCGAGCCCCCGGCGGGGAACGGAGATTGCGCCTTCCGCCGGCTCCATGTATCACCACGGAGGCGTCATGCACAAGCCGATCTCTCCCACACTGCACGGCATGATCGACTACACCACGTCGGTCGCGGTTGCCGCTGCACCCACTGTACTGGATTTCCCGGAACCGGCCGCAGAGCTCTGCTACGCCCTCGCCGGCAGCTATACCGGCATGTCCATGCTCACCGACTATCCGCCGGCTGCGAAGCGCATGATCCCGTTCAAGGCACACGGCGTCGTGGAGTCCGTGATCGGCGCGGCGCTGCCGGTACTGCCGTGGGTGCTGGGCTTTTCAAAACACCAGGCAGCGCGCAACTTCTGCATTGGGCTGGCTGCGTTTACGTTCGTGGTCGCCGCATACACGGACTGGGAGGGGTGACATCGAACGCGCAGCATTCGTTACCGGTGAGCAGTGGAAAGATCTTCCCGCCGACGACCAGGCGGCCGCCGCGGCGCTGACCAACCTGGGCGTGAAGGTGGACGCACCCGTCTGGGATGACGAAGCGGTGGACTGGACTGTCTATGACGCCGTCGTCCTGCGCAGCCCGTGGGACTACTACCTGAAGCCGGACGCGTTCCGGCGCTGGATCAACCGGCTCGAGGAGCTCGAGGTCCCGCTCTGGAATCCCGCCCCGACACTTCGCTGGAATCTCGACAAGATCTACCTGCGCGACCTCGAACAGCGCGGCGTGGCCATTACGCCGACGGCGTTCCCGGCCGATGGCGACCGGATTGAGGACATCATGAAGACGCGCGGCTGGAAGGACGTGGTGCTCAAGCCGCGGGTATCCGCAGCAGGGCACCGCACGACGCGCGTCCTGCAGCGCGAAAAGGATCGGCTTGAGCGCGCGCAGGCCGAAATGGACATGCTCAATGCAGAGGGCGGGGCCCTGGTGCAGCCCTTCCTGGCGGTGATCGAGACGATCGGCGAATGGTCCTTCATATTCCTCGGCGGCCACTTCAGCCACGCCGTCCTCAAGCGGCCGGGCGCCGGGGAGTTCCGCGTACAGGAGCAGTATGGCGGCACGGCCGCAGGCGGACAGGCGCCGGCCGGGCTCGTCGACCAGGCCCGTCTCGTCATGGCCGCCGTGGACCTCCCCTGGATCTACGCCCGGGTAGACGGCTGCGACGTCGATGGCCGGCTCCTCCTCATGGAGCTCGAGCTGCTCGAGCCCTCCCTTTTCCTCTCGGACGGGCCCGGCGCGGCAGAGGAATTTGCCCGCGTCATCAGGGACGAAATCCGGAAAACGAGCCTGATCGGCTGAAATGTTGTAGATTGTCCCCTCTGTAGGCGCCGTTCGGCCGCCGCCCCCTCCCGAACCCGCAGCTGAGCTGGAGACAAATGAAGCTTGTCACGTACAACCTGCACCTCGGCGGCCGCCGAGGTGGGGGCAGCCATTGGGATCTGCTGGAAAGCTCGTTCTCACCCGACATCATCTTCGCTCAGGAATCCACGCGCGTTAAGGGCCGGGTCGAGGGCGAGCGCGAGGCGGTCTGGAAGCGCGTCAACGGCCGGGACTGGGGCTCCGCCGTCGTCGTACGGGGCAGCATCGTAGAAGAGCTCAATGTGCCTATGCATCCGGGATGGATCAGCGGCTGCATCGCGGACATCAACGATGTCGGCACGATCGCGGCGATCTCCGTGCAGGCGCCGACTATCGCAGGGAAGAAGTATCCCGCACTGGCGAAGGAGATCGTCAGCGCGATCGCCGGCATGCGGATCGGTGTGCCGCTCGTGATCGGTGCAGACCTCAACCTCATCTCCGCGGGTGTTCGCCAGGACAGCGAGGCCGTCGAGACCACACCCGCCGAGCTCGGCGTACTCAAGCAGATGCAGGACGACCTCGGCCTCGTGAGCTGCTGGGGAATAGCCAACCCGGATGCCGAGCTGCCGCAGACGCTGCGCTGGAGCCGCGACCCCGAGATTCCGTATCATTGCGACGTGCTGCTCGTGCCCGAAACCTGGAAGATCGACGCGTGCGACATTCCTCAGGGGGAACCGTGGACACGTCTCAGCGATCACTCGCCCGTCATTGCGGACGTCACACCGACCGCGGACGTCAACATCTCCACGCACCAGACGCCCGCACAGCGGCTGAAGCGCTCCGACGTCGCCTGATCCTTCACGCCGCTGCACTCCTGCTTCTCGCGTTGTGCAGCGGCGGTGACGCGCCGTGACGTGCGCCAGTTCCGCGCTATCCCTGATCCCCGCCGCCACCACAGCTCGACTCCTTCGTCGCGGCGTGATGTTCTGGCTGCTGTTACGGCTCATGCTGCTCTTCATCACGCGCGGGAAGAACGGGATGGGCACGCCGTCTCCGGGCGGGATGATTGTTGCCGCGATTGCTGCGGGCATCATCGCGTATTCCGAGCTCACGTTCTTCCGCGAGCGCACGCTCGCTGCAAACCTCGGTGTGTGGCACGGCTGGTATGCAGTTCTGCCCGCCGCCGTGTCATTCATGATCGACGCACTGCTCTGGGCATTCGTTCCGGGATTGCGCGAGTTCACGTGGATCGAGCTGGCGTGACGCGCGGCGCGCCCTTCTATACGGCGGACTCCGTCACGAAGTCCTTTGGCGGGCGGCAGGTACTGAAGTCCGCATCCGTCTGGGGGTGGCGCGGTGCGATTACGGTAATGCTCGGACGTAACGGCAGCGGGAAGAGCACGCTGATGCGCATCGGCGCAGGCGTCCTGCGCGCCGATTCGGGGACCGTGCACATGGGCGGACGCACTTACCAGCGGCCCAGGCTCCATGAGCTCGCCCGTGCAGGTCTCTACTTCCATCCGGAGCGCGGCTGTCTGCCGATCTACGGCTCACTGCACGACCACCTGGACGCGATCATCGCACGCTTCGGCGGCCGTTACGACGAAGCGATCGACCTCACAGGAATGGCGGAGCTGATCGACGTGCCGCTCATCGAGCTGTCCGGCGGCGAGCTGCACCGTGCAGAGGTGGCGAGCTGCATCGCGCGCGCGCCTTCCTGCCTGATCGCGGACGAGCCGTACGCCGGCGTCTCGCCCATCGACGCCGAACGCCTGACACTCGCCCTGAACCACCTGCGCGCACGCGGCTGCGCGATCATCACCTCCGGCCACGACGTGCCGGCGCTCATGGCGGTCGCCGATGAGGTGGTCTGGGTGACATCCGGCACCACCCACGCGCTGGGTGGCCCCGCAGAAGCCGCCGACCACCACCAGTTCGCCACGGAGTACCTCGGCCCCTCCCTGCGGTATTCCGCCCGCCCGCACAGCCCCGTATTCTAAGGGCTCGATACCAGCCAACAGAAAACCGTCAGGAGTCCACGATGATCCGCCGACTGTTCGCCGTCCTGCTCATGACCGCGCCGGCCGTCGCCTGCGCGAGCGCACCCCCGCCACCGCCCCGGCAGCCGGTGGCGGTCGAGGGTCGCCCCGTCGCCACGGGCATGCAGGGCAGTGCGATTCCCGAGCGCGCCGTGCGCCGCAACATCCCGATGACCAACCAGATCCGACGGGCGCATGAGGCCGGCACGCGCGATTCGACCGGCCGCCCGGGCGCGAACTACTGGCAGCTCCGCACGGACTACACGATCCGCGCGTCGCTCGACGAGAAGGCATCCGTGCTGCGCGGCAGCGAGACCATCGTCCTGCGCAACGGCAGCCGCGACACGCTCGGCGACATCCGCATGCGCCTCGACCAGAACATCTTCCGGCCGCACGCGTACCTCGCGTCCTCCTGGATGCCGTCCGAAGTCACCGACGGAATGGTCATCACGAGCATGAAGATCAACGGCCAGCCGGTGGCACTCACACCGCCGGCCAACGCCGGGCGGGGCGGCGGTGCGCCCACCACACCGGCCGTGCAGGGCATCACGATGACGAATGCGCGTGTCGTCCTGCCCGCTTCCGCCCGCATCATGCCGGGCGCGAGCGCCACACTCGAGATCGACTGGAACTTCAAGGTCGCCGGCGGACCGGGCGGCAGCGGCCACCGCATGACCAGCCGCTGGGC
>DASUXU010000169.1:0-2189 GCA_036377735.1 Longimicrobiales bacterium | reverse complement strand
GGTCGCACCGATCCGCGCGAGCATCTTCGCTGCCAGCGCGACGTGCATCGGCTCACCGCTGTGCGATGCACAGCACAGCGCGATCTCCTCGCTCCCGAATCCGAACGCGTCCGCAGCCCCGTCGTCGAGCAGCGGCATTGCCTGCACGGCCTTCACGGCCGAGCGCGCGAACGTCAGATACGCGCTGTCATTGACCGACGCGCGCAGTGCACCGCCGGCGCCGACGACGGCGATGTGCACGCGGTGACGGGACTCGACTGCGTCGCCGCGCAATACTTCGATACAACCCGAATCTGTCATCCGCCGCTCACGGACTCCATGGCAGGAAGGGACGGTCTCCTGCGTGAACGCGCCATGCCCAGTGCAATGCCGCACAGCACGAGCGCGCCACCCAACAGGAACTTCGGACCCGGAGTCTCGTTGATGCCGACGAGCAGCCACGCGATGAGCGTCGCCCCGATGGGCTCTCCGAGTGTGACCAGGTTCGCGAGATAGGCGGGAACGTAGCGCAGCGCGTAGTTGACGCCAGTGTGCCCGATCATCATGGGACCTGCCGCGAGCGCGGCGAACACGAGCCAGTCCTGACGCGCATATCCGGTCAGGGCCACGTCCGCGCGCAGCATCACCAGACCCAGCAGCAGCACTGCGGCCATGCCGTAAACGAGGCCGATGTAGAGCCAGAGGTCCAGCCGCTGGCGGAGCGACCGTCCGATCACGTAGTAGCCCGCGGCGAAGACCGCGCCCGCGAGCGCGAGACCGTCGCCGTACAATGCGCGCGTGCCACCCGCGAAGTCGCCCCATCCGATGATGGCCGCACCAACCACCGCAACCGCTATCCCCGCCCACTGCCACGGCCCCGGCAGCTCGCGCAGCCACACTACGGACAGCATGGCGACGAACAGCGGCTGCATCGACACCAGCACGACGGAGCTTGCCACTGTCGTGTAGGAAAGGGATGCGATCCACGCCCAGAAGTGCGCGGCGAGGAGTGCACCGGCGAGCATGGCGAGGAGGAGCTCGCGCGTCGACAGCGACACGCCCTGCCAGGCGCTGCGCCGGAAGGCCAGCACCAGCAGGATGAACAGCGTGGAGATCGTGAGCCGCCACGCACTCACGGCGAGCGCCGGTGCAGTCGTGAACCGCACGAGCGGTCCCGACCAGCTCATGGCCAGGATCGCAACGCCCAGCACCAGTGCCGGTGGTATCAACGGACGCTGCATTGCGACGGCGGATTCGCGAGTCACGGATTACGTCGCATGAAAAAGAAAGACATGAAAAAGAAAGAGAGGAGGGACGCCCGCGGCATCCCTCCTCATTCCTGCACACTGGTGCACGCGCCGGTATGTCAGCGGGCCGCACCCACCGTGATTCCTTCGGCACGGTGCGCTGCGGCGTAGTCCGTCGCGAGCTTGAACAGGCTCTGCGGTGTGCTCGCCTGTCTCAGCAGCGACGCCGCAGCGATCACCTGCGGATCGACGCTGTTCGCACGCTGGGTCGCGCCTGCCTGACCCCACTTCGAGTAGGAGATCTCGTACGCAATGTCGTCCGCGATCCACCCTGCCGCCGCATCGAACATCGCGCGGTCTACCTTCACACCCGCCCTCTGCAGCGCGTCATAGTACTCCGCCAGCATCTGCGGCGTCACCGCGAAGCCGCGCTCGAGCGACGGGTTGCGACGGATGTAATCCACCGCGAACGCCAGCCGGCCGGTGGTGAACTGCTGACCGTACTTGCTCACGATCTCCTGGTAGAACGCGCGCTCCTCCGCGGTCAGCGTGTCCGGTGACACGACCAGGTCCGGGATGATGCCGCCGCCGCCGTACACGGTGCGGCCGGAATCCGTCTTGTACTTCGGCTTGTCCTTCGTCGAGTCTGCGCTCGTCAGTCCCGCGTCCGGTGCCGCCGCCTCCGATTCCGCCGTCGCACCGATCCCGTACGGCTTCTGGATCGAGCGGCCGGACGGCGTATACCAGCGCGCGGTCGTCAGCTTCAGATAGTTGTCGTCCGCGAGCGGGAAGAGCGTCTGGACCGAGCCCTTGCCATAGGATGTCACGCCGACGACCAGCGCGCGGTCATGATCCTGCAGCGCGCCCGCCACGATCTCGGATGCGGACGCAGTGCCACGCCCGGTCAGCACGACCAGCGGCATGCCCGGAAACTCGTCCTCGTCCTGCGCCACGAGCTGCTGG
>DASUXU010000168.1:0-11849 GCA_036377735.1 Longimicrobiales bacterium | reverse complement strand
GCGCCCCGTCTCGATGCGGCCGCGAAGAAGTACCAGGGCAAGGTCGACGTGGTGGTCGTGTCCGTCGGCGTCAGCCAGACGCCCCGCCAGATCAAGCGCCACATGACCCGCCATGCCATGCCCGGCCGCGTCCTCTGGGACGGCGAGGGCCGCGCCACCCGCACGTTCATGGCTCCCTCTACCTCCTACATCGCCGTTCTCGACGCGAAGGGGCGGGTGGTCTACACGGGCACAGGCGAAGACCAGAACCTGGACGCCGCACTCGCCAAGGCGGTCGCCGCGCGCTGACAAAATGCGCGCGGCCCGGGGACGCCCGGTCCCATTCGCGGACATTCCACCCCTGCCAAAGAACCTGCCGCAAAGCCGCAAAGTCAACCGGTGCAACACTTTCAGCACCACGTGCCGCCCGGTACGCCCGTTGCCTTCACGAGACGCAACGATTTTCTCTGACCGGACATCACGGATATGAATCGGCTTTTCCAGGACACCAGGTTCGCGCTCCGCGTTCTGCTCGCCCGCCGTGGCTTCTCCACGGTCGCGATCATTACGCTCGCGCTCGGCATCGGCATCACCACCGCCATCTTCAGCATCGTGTACTCGATCCTGCTGCGGCCGCTGCCGTATCCGGACGCCGACCGCATTGTGGCCGTTTGGGAGACCCGTCGTACCGACCCGCAACCCCGCGGGTCGATGTCCCACCCGAACTACCTGGACGTGAAAGCGAAGGTTGGGTCGCTCGAGTCGATTGCGCTCGCTACCACCGGCAATGCGACGATCACCGGGCTGGGTGCCACTGCGTCGGTCCCGACCGCGAGCGTGACGCCCGGCCTGTTCGACGTATTCGGCGTGAACCTCGTGCTCGGCCGCGACTTCACGGAGGACGAAGACCGACCGAACGGCCCGAAGGCGGTGATCCTGTCGCACGAATACTGGCGCACGAAGTTCGGCGCGCGTGGCGATGCCGTGGGCAGCACACTTCAGGTCAACGGCGCGCCGCACCGCATTGTCGGCGTGGCGCCGCCTTCCTTTGACTATCCCGGCAACTCCGAGCTCTGGATTCCCGCGCAGAATGATGACCAGAGCTGCGGCCGCAGCTGCGTCTACATGAGCGCGGTTGGCCGGCTGCGGGCCGGTGCGACGGTAGAGCAGGCCGGCACCGAGCTGGCGACGCTCGCGCAGCAGCTCGAGCAGCTTTATCCAAAGGCCAATACGGACCGCATGCTCGGCGTTACCACGCTGCAGCACAGCATCACGGGCGACGTGCAGAAGGCGCTCTACATCCTTCTCGCCGCGGTCGGCATGGTGCTTCTCATTGCCTGTGCCAACGTCGCGAACCTGCTGCTCGTGCGCGGCGCCGGCCGACGCGCTGAGCTCGCCGTGCGTTCGGTCCTCGGCGCGGGACGGCGCCGCCTCGTGACGCAGCTCATGACCGAGAACCTGCTGCTCGCGATCATCGCCGGCGGCCTCGGCGTTGTGCTCGCGATCTGGATCGTTGCAGGACTGCGCAGCCTCGCACCGGCTTCGCTGCCACGTGCGGACGAGCTCGGCCTCGATGGCGCAACCGTCATTTTCGCAATCGCGCTCGCTGCCGTCACCGCACTGCTGTTCGGCCTCGCGCCGGCGCTCCAGCTCTCGCGCATCTCCCTCGCCGAATCCATTCGCGGCGCGGGACGCGGGACGGGCGGCGGATCGCAGCGGCAGTTCGGGCGCTCCGCGATCCTGGTCGCGGAAGTCGCGCTTTCCATCATGCTGCTGCTCGGCGCCGGCCTGCTCCTGCGCAGTTTCGGCCGGCTCACCAACGTCGACCCGCACTTCGATCCGGAGAACCGCTACACGTTCACGATCACATTGCCGGACGCGGCCTATCCCACGCCGGAGCGCGCCACAGGTGCGATCCTTTCCATGCGCGACGCATTCCGCGCAATTCCCGGCGTGGAGAACGTCGCGCTCGGGCTGGGTCTTCCGTTCAGCGACATCCGGTTCGTCAGCTCCTTCCGCCGTCTCGACAAGCCGGAGCCCGCACCCGGCGAGGGCCCCGTCGCAGAGTTCGACGTCATCGACGAGAACTACCTCCGCACGATGAACATCGCATTGCTGCGCGGCCGCGACTTCTCGGCGCAGGACCGTTACGGCGCGCCGGCCGCGGTGCTGATCAACCAGCAGCTCGCGAACGAGTACTATCCCGGTGAGGACCCGATCGGTAAGACGGTGTACGTCGGCGTTGGTCTCGGGTTCCCGCACAAGGAACCGCGCACGATCGTCGGCATTGTTGACGACGTGCCGCAGACGGACCTGCAGCAGCCCGCGAGCGCGACGATCTACACGAGCCAGGCGCAGGTGGGTGCGAGCTTCATGTCGTTCGTTGTGCAGACCCGGATGACCGAGCAGCAGACGCTCTCTGCGGTGAGGCGTCAGCTCGCTGCGATCGATCCGGATCTGCCGCTCGAGCTGACGTCCAGTATGACCGCACTCGTGGATACGCAGCTCGCGGCGCCGCGCTTCTACCTGGCGTTGATCTCGCTCTTCGCGGCGCTCGCAGCCGTGCTCGCGGGCATCGGCATCTACGGCGTCGTCGCGTACCTCGTCGCACACCGGAAGCACGAGATCGGCGTGCGTATGGCGCTCGGAGCACGCGCTCCCACAGTCGTGCAGCTCGTCGTGTGGCAGGGCCTCAAACCCGCGCTGATCGGCGTGGCAATCGGCATTGCCGGAGCGCTTGCAACCGCGCGCGTCATTGCGAGCCTGCTGTTCGAGACGCCGCCGAACGACGCCGTCACCTTCGTCGGTGTCACGGCACTGCTGATCTCGATTGTACTGGTGGCGTGCGCCGTGCCCGCATGGCGTGCGACCAGGGTCGCACCGGCGAGCGCACTGCGCGCGGACTGATGCTCAGTTGGCGCGGATCAGACGCGAATAGTCGGGATCACCGGCGTAACGCCGCGACCGCGCGGTGATGTCGAACTGGACACGGGCCTGCTCGAGCGGAAGTTGCGTATCGAGCAGGCCCTTTTCCATTGCAAGCTCGTCGGAGTACCCCGGCAGCAGCACGCGCCAGCCGTAGCGGATCTTTTTTGTTGCGACGCGGTTCGCCGCGTCCAGGATGTTCGTCGTGCAGTTGTTGCGGAACGAGCCATAGAACTCCGGCTTCGACTCCAGGCCGTGCGCGCGCTCCAGCATTACGACGAACAGTGCGCGCGCCTGCTCGCGCGAGAGGCGGACCGGATAAAGAAGCACGTCGTCTCCCCACCGGTTCGCACGCAGCGGGATCAGGTCGTGCTCGTCCGCGATCACGTACATCATCTCGAACTGCCTGAGTGCACCCTTCGCGATCGTGTACGTCTCGTCGGACTCCTTGCGCGCTTCCACTGAAATTCCGACGTACGTGGAGTCATCGAAGCCGAAGCTGACGAAGGTGTGCGCGGGGCCGCGCCAGCTCCGGGCAAACGGCGTCACGATGTAGGAGACCGATGCGACCCGCCGCAGGTCGTACGTGCGGTCATAGTAGCGCGGCACGGGAACGGAGTCGGACCAGTCGAAGTCGCGGACGTTGCGGACCGTCACGAGCGTGTCGCCGTCGAAGGAAATGGACGGCAGTACTGCCTGCTCCGTGACCCAGTCGCGGTCGCTGGATGGACGAATCGCCGCGAAGCCGGTCAGCAGGAGGACCGGCACCGCGGCGATCGTTAGTAATACCTTCCTGCGTGTTCGAATGACTACTTCTCGTCTTCCGGCAGCAGCTTCTTGATCGCTGCACCGAGCTCGGTGTAGGACGTCGGATCGATCTCGCGGAACGGTGTTGCCCGGTACGCGATGCGGCCGTCCGGCCCCACGACGAACAGGTTGCGGTTTGTGCCGCCACGCCCCGACAGCGCGCCGTACTGCGTCGCCACCTCGAGACCCTTGTCGCTCGCCATCAGGAACTGGAAGTCGTCATCGTGCGCCCACGACGCCAGGTCCTCCACGCTGTCTGCACTGATCCCGATCAGAACTACGTTCTGGCCGAGGTTGAAAATCTGCGCGTACTGATCACGGTACGCGTGCATTTGGATCGTTCAGCCCTTTGTCCGCGCCTTGAAGAAGAACGCGAGCACTACGGTCTCACCCTTGTAGTCGCTGAGCTTCACGGGGCGGTCCAGCACGCCGTACCGCGTCGCACCCGGCAGCTCGAAGTCCGGCGCAATGGCGCCGATCTCGAGGGGCGGATGGTCGGCGGGTGCCGGCGTGACCTGCGCGCCTGCCGCCATCGGCATCAGCAGCGCGACCACGAGGGCAGCCCCGGTCATCACACGTCGCATGAAATTTTCTCCTTGAGTGGGTCTTCCCGAAGATAGCTCGCCGTCTCCGCAACTGCCACGGACTTCATGACGACGACGGTCCCGCCATCAAACGCACCGGGATCCCGCCGTTGCGTGTCTCCAGCACCGGCTGCAGCGGCAGACCCGTGAAAGCGGCAACCCCGGGCTCGGGCGTGAGCAGCGCGACCCGCCCTTCCGGTAGGCGCGTACGCGCCAGCCGTCCCACCGCGGCGTACAGGTCGCGCACGTCGCCGCCGCCGACCCGCACACCATACGGCGGGTTCGATACCAGCCACGCATCCGCATCCGGAACCGCCGCATCGGACAGCGGACGCTGCTCGAAAGCCACGTCATCCGCCACGCCGGCCCGCTGCGCGTTGGACAGTGCCGCCGTCACGGCGCCTGTGTCGCGGTCCGACCCGGCGACCTGCACTGCGGCGCGCGGCAGGATCGCGGACTGCGCCCGCGACACCACGCTGGACCACGCGGACGCATCGAACGTCGGCCAGCCCTCGAACGCGTACGCCCGCGGCTGGTGGCCTTCGCTCGCCAGACCTGGTGCAATGCGCCGCGCTAGCAGGGCCGCCTCGATCGGGATCGTACCCGAGCCGCACATCGGGTCGAGCAGCGATGTCTCTCCGTCCCATCCCGCCGACCGCAGCACGGCCGCTGCGAGCGTCTCGCGCAGCGGCGCCTTCGCCACCGCCTGGCGATAGCCGCGCATGTACAGCAGCGCGCCCGACGCATCGGCACTCACCACGCATTCGTCGCGCAGGAACCGGACAATGAAGAGCTGGCCCGCCGTCGCAGTGACGTCATCCTGCTCCACCGTCGCAACGCCGACTCTGACGTGACCGACCTCGCCTTCGATCGCGCGCAGCAGCCGCTCCGCGATCGCGCCCTCGTGATACAGCTTCGACTTGCGCGCCGTCACTCTCAGCGCGACGGCACCGCCCGACTTCACATATGAAGTCCACGGTACCTTCTTCGCATGACGCTCCAGCTCGAAAAACGTGCGCGCACGGAATGCAGCTATTCTGACTACGACACGGCTCGCACACCGAAGCTCGAGGTTTGCCCGGTACAGCAGCGCGGCGTCCGCTTCGAATTCCACACCGCCCGCCACCACCACGGGCTTCCCGCCGAGCGCCGCAATCTCGACAGCGACGAGCTTTTCGACGCCGGGCGGTGCGATCGCGAAGCAGTGCAGTGCCGTCTTCAATCCGGCAGTCGGGTCATCTTGAGGACACCGCCGCCCTGCGCGAACGAAATCGTGGCCGCGAGCAGGCGGCGATCCTTCTTTGCCACGGAATAGCGCGCGAGACCGACGGGCATCACCACATCCACGGCGTAGGACTGCTGGCCCGCCTCCATCGCGTCACCGATGACGCGCACGCTGTACCACGAGAGGCCGCCCTGCTCGATCATGAAGATCGGCAGACGCGCCGTATAGCCGAGCGAGAGTGGCAGCGCTGTGACCAGGTAATCGATCATGCTGGCATCGAACGCGGGTGCGGCAGTGCTCTGCGTGACCGGCTGAACCTGGCCGCTCGCCGACACCTTGTTGCCCAGCACCTTCACGCCGTTGAAGTCGATCGAGATCGTGCCTTCCGCGTTGTGCGCACGCAGTCGCACGGGCGCGAGCGTGCGGGCATCCACATGCGACGTGTCGACGCCGTTCCCGGCCGGGGACTTCATGCTCATCACCATGCGCAGAAGCTGACGCCCGCCCTCCTCCACCGGCGCGACTTCCTGCGTCAGCGTCCCGAGCTCGCGCTCCTCGCCGTTCGCCACCGCGCTCATGCGGAACCGGGCTACACCCGTCGGGATGCGGCCGCCATCAACCTGCGCGTCACCCGCCTTGATGTCGCCCCCCGCCACGGGCGCCGCGAAGCCGCCCGTCGTATCCTGCGTCGCCGCTGACGGTCTACCGCCATCCGCCGCCGGCGCGGCGGCCGGACGATCGCACGCCGCGGCGACTGCACTCAGCACCAGCGCCGCCACCAGCACCGCTGCACTACCTGACCTGACCCTCATTGGACCTCCAGAAATTTCAGCCGTTGCCGGTACAACCTAACCGCGACCGTTCGCATTGCCGACTGCGCCCCTCCCTGCACCAGCGGCACCACCCACTGCATCCGGGTTTCATTCCCCCGGCGCCGCCCTACATTGGGGGACATGAGCAGCCGCTTCAATCCCTTCCGGTCGCCGCGCGTGTGGGCCATCGCCTTCGCCATCTGGAGCATTCCGGCCGTGGCGTTCGTCCTGGTCTTCATGCTGAGCCCCGAGGTGCCCGACCGCCCTGGCGCACTCGTGCTATTCCTGCGACAGGGGATCCAGTGGTATTTCTGGGCGCTCATTACACCGGCCATCCTCTGGCTGCCGACCGCCCTGCCCCTCGACCGCGCGCCACGCCGGCGAAATCTCCTGCTGCACACGGCCTTCGCGGTCTGTGCCGGGTGGTTCTTCGGCCTGGTCTGGATGGTCACATCCCTCTTCACACCCGGTCACATCCCGAACACGCGTGAGCTGCTGCTCTCCATGTTCTTCTTCGTGCCGTTCGGTGTCGGTGTGTACGCCACCATTGCGGCGGTCGGGGTCGCCATCGACTTCTACGACAAGCTGCGCGAGCGCGAGCGTGCGGAGGCGGGACTGCAGACGCGGCTGAAGGAGGCGCAGCTCGGTGCGCTGCGCATGCAGCTCCAGCCCCATTTCCTGTTCAACACGCTCAACACCATCGCCATGCTCGTGCGCGAGGGCGAGACGCAGACGTCCGTGCGCATGCTCGCGCGGCTCAGCGACCTGCTCCGCCATCTGCTCGACGACCGCGGTGACCAGGAGATTCCGCTCCGGCAGGAGCTCGACTTCCTCAGCCGTTACCTCGAGATCGAGCAGCTCCGCTTCCAGGACCGCCTGCGCGTCGAGATGGATGTCGAGGAAGGCACCCGCGACGCGTTCGTGCCCAACCTCGTGCTCCAGCCGATCGTCGAGAACGCACTGCGCCACGGCATCGCCCGGCGCGCCGCGTCCGGCACCATTGCACTGCGCGCGGCGCGGGAGAACGGTCATCTCCTGCTTTCCGTATGCGACGATGGTCCCGGCCTCGCCGCCAGCTTCGCACCACAGGACGCCACGGGGATCGGACTGCGGAATACGTTCGACCGGCTCAACTTCCTCTACGGCAGCAATGCGACGATGGACGTGCGCAACTCGCCAGACCAGGGCGTCACGGTGACACTCCGCATCCCATGGCATGAGACACCGGTGAGCAATGGCTGATATCCGCGCTGTCATCGTGGATGACGAGCCGCTCGCACGCGCGGGCATCCGGCGCCTCATGGAGGACGTCGCGGACATCACGGTCGTGGGAGAAGCGACCAACGGCGCGGAAGCCGTCGAAGTCGTGCGCAGGCTGAAGCCGGACCTGCTCCTGCTCGACATTCAGATGCCGGAGATGAACGGATTCGAGGTGCTGCACGCGCTCGATGACGACGACTTCGGCGCCGTCATCTTCATCACCGCGTACGACACGTTTGCCGTGCGCGCGTTCGAGGTGCAGGCGCTGGACTACATCATGAAGCCGTTCGACGACGAGCGCTTCTTCGCCGTGATCGAACGCGCGCGCCAGCACCTCCGCAACGATCGCGACGACGCGCTCACACAGCGTCTCGCCTCGCTGCTCGACACCTACGAGAAGCGCGCGGCTGTCAGTCCTGATGCGGACGTGCAGGAGACCGGCCACGCTACACGCGGCGGTTACATCTCGCGCGTGATGGTGAAGGACAGCGGGCGGGTGTTCTTCCAGCCCGTGGAGGGCATCGACTGGATCGAGTCTGCGGATTACTACTCGCGCCTGCACGTCGGCGAATCGAAGCACCTCATCCGCGAGAGCATGAGCTCACTCGAGGAACAGCTCGATCCGCGCCACTTCGTGCGCATTCACCGGACGGCCATTGTCAACGTGGACCGCGTGCGTGAGCTGCGGCTCGACTATGCCAACCGTCACGTCGTCGTACTCGCGGGCGGAACCCGCCTCCCGCTCAGCCGCACCCGCAAGGAAACCCTCGAGCGCGTGATGAGCGGCAGCGCCTGAGCGAGCCGCTACGACAGGCTCTACAGGATGACGTCGACGCGACCCTGCCGGCAGACCGGCGGGCACGCTTCGCCGTTCGGGTGCACCTCACCGTACGTAACCGCAAATGAACGGACGGTGTTGCTCTCCTGCTTCGTCACCGTAACCGTGACGTTCGCCGGCATGTAGTCGGCAAAGAACGCAGAACACGTCGCGGCCTCCGCCTCGCATTCGAACGTGCGCGACTGGCCGTCCGCCGCGGTCACCTTCACGCTGACATCACCGCCACGGTCACCCTTCACGTCCACAGCCAGACCGGCTTCGCAGCCGATGAGCGTGCACGCGATCGGGCCTTCCTGGCTGTTCGATGCACAGCCACCCGCAATCGCGGGAATGATCGCTGCCGCTGCGAGCTTCAGATATCCACTGGCCTTCATATGACCTCCTGGAGCGGACTCGGCGGATAGATCGGACCAACCGGTGCAACCTTTCACCGGACCGCCCCCGCGGTCAAGCTCCCGTCAGTCGATCCGGCGGTTCACCACGTTGTTGAAGATCGAGCCGAACGTGAAGTTGACCCCTGCAAAGACCGAGTACTCGTAGTCGGTTCCGAGCGCGAGCCGCTCGAGCAGGATCTCCTCGTCCGTCGCATCGCCCTTCTGGATGTAGAGCTGGTTGTGCACCCGCGAGTAGCTCGCGCCGACCTCCGCACTCAGGCCGCGCAGCAGCCGTATGTCCACGGACGCCTCCGTCGACAGGCTGTAGCGGCTTGTGTCGTGGAAGTAGTGCTCGCCCTCGAGGAACATGCGCGCGAAACCCCATGGCTGCTGGAACCGCAGCGACAGCCGGAGCTGCTCGTCATAGACCGTCTCCACGGTCCGGTCGAACAGCGTCTCCTCCGTGTAGTCGTAGTAGTTGGCGCCCGCAGAGTACTGCAGGGTCATCTGGCGACGGGAGAACTCCTCATACGGGAAGAAGCTGTACTCGAGCGTTGGCGCCACGCGCACGAATAGATCCTGGTTGCGGAACGTGCTGTTGCCGGCCTCACCGCGCAGACCCGCCGACCATAACCGTGCGATCGCCTTCACCAGCTGCGCTTCGCCGTAATAGTTGCGCGTGATGAAGCGGATCGTGCCATCGCTCAGCTCGCGGCGCTCGCGCTCGTACGAACCCTCTGTCCGCAGCTCGAAGCGCCATTCGGGGGTCACCCGCTGCGCTTCGGCATCCAGCTCCACGTCCAGGCTGGAACTCCTCGCCTCGCCGTTCGCATCACCGCTCAGGCCCACTGAAAACACCCAGGAGTTCCACGGATCCCTCGCACCCGGCGCGGCCGCGTTCTCGTCCGCGTCCCCCGTCGCTACGCTCAGACGGATGCCGGCCGCGGCGGGTGTGTTGATCGCGTACGTCAGCAGGCCCTGCGCGATCCGGTTCGTCAGCTGATCCCGGCGCACCGCGTCCGCTGTCGTCTGGCCGACCGCCAGCTCCAGGTCCAGCGTGTCCGCCGAGAACGACCGCAGACCCATGTAGTGCAGCCGGTACGCCGTCCCGCCGCTCCCCGTACCCTGCGACGTGATCAGCAGATGCACGTCCGCAGCGGTGCGGTCACGCACCCAGTTCACGAACGGGATCTCCGTCCGGAAATGGTCCGTATCGCACCCGTTTGCCTGGCAATCGAGAAAGACGTTGATCGCGGGCGCGGCTGGGGTTTCCTGCGACTGGAGCGGGGCCCCGAGCAGCAGAAACGCGAGGACGGGCAGAACTGTTCGCATACGGGCCTTCCGGATGTGGATCAGAATCAGACCGCCAAAAGTAAGGAATCCGGCGGGATCGTGCTTGCTCACGGCCACTGCAGTCCGCATCATCGTCCGCACACCTGGGGAGGACCGCACATGTCCATTGCACGACTTTTCACAATGTTCAGTCCATCGGATGCCGGTCGCGCCGGCATTGTTGCCGCGCGCACGGTAGCGACGGCGCTCCTGCTGTTCCATCTCGCATCGCCGGCCGCTGCGCAGACCCCGCGTCCGATCACGGCCACCGACCTGTGGTCGATCGCCCGCGTCGGAGACCCTGTCCTCAGCCCGGACAACAGAACCGTCGCATACACGATCACGCGCTATGACCTGGCGACGTGGAAGTCGAAGACCGACATCTGGACGGTGGCGGTCGCCGGCGGCGAGCCCGTGCAGCTTACACGCAGCGAGCAGGGCTCCAGCAATTCACCCGCATGGTCGCCCGACGGTACGCGCATCGCCTTCGTCTCCACGCGCGACGGCAGTGCGCAGCTCTACATCATGCCTGCCGCCGGCGGCGACGCGCACAGGCTCACCAGTATCGATGGCGGTGTCTCGGGACCCGTGTGGTCGCGCGACGGTCGCCGCATCATCTTCGCCAGCAGTGTCGAACCCGCAGGTGATTCCATGGTCGCGCGCCGGGACGGCATTGCGCGCGGCGGATCGCAGGCCCGCATCTATGACGAGCTCGGCTATCGCCACTGGGATGAGTGGGAGGACGGCGCACGCTCGCATGTCTTCGTGCTCGATGTCGCAACCAGTGGAGCTCGTGATGCGACGCCGGGACCGTATGACACACCGCCGATCGCGCTCGGAGGGTTCCGCGACTACGACATCAGCCCCGACGGCAGCGAGATCGCCTTCGTGCGCAACACGGACGCGCAGACCATGGTCGGCACCGGCAACGATATCTGGCTCGTGCCTGTGGACGGCGGGGATGCCAGGCGCCTGACCGAGTCGCGCGCCAACGATGTCGCACCCATCTACTCGCCGGACGGCCGATACATCGCGTATCTCGCAATGGCGCGCCCGGCTTTCGAGGCGGACCGCACCCGGCTCACGGTCTACGACCGCCGCACCGGCACCACGCGCACGCTCACCGAGAACTTCGACCTGTCCGTCGACTTCTTCCAGTGGTTCGCCGACTCGAAGACGCTCTGGTTGCTCGCGCAGGACCGCCTGTATCACAGCATCTTCCGCGTCCCGGTCACGGGCGGCACCATCACCACCGTGTCGAACGACGCGTACAACAGCGCGATCGCGGTCGGCAGCGACGGCAGGACCATCATCGCCGCCCGGCAGTCCACGGCTGCACCCGTCGACCTGTACTCGCTCGACACGCGCGGCCGCGTCGCGCGCCAGCTCACGCGCGCAAACGAGACGCTGCTCTCGCAGCTCGCACTCCAGCCGGCCGAGCCGTTCTGGGCGGAAGGCGCCGGCGGTCAGCGCGTGCAGGGTTTCATTGTGAAGCCGCCGAACTTCGATGCATCGCGGAAGTATCCGGTCGTGCTGCTGATCCACGGCGGGCCGCAGAGCGCGTGGGTGGATTCGTGGAGCTATCGCTGGAACCCGAACATGTTCGCCGCACCCGGCTACGTCGTCGTCGCGGTCAATCCGCGCGGCAGCACCGGCTACGGCCAGAAGTTCACCGACGAGATCACGGGTGACTGGGGCGGGAAGGCCTACACC
>DASUXU010000167.1:0-2260 GCA_036377735.1 Longimicrobiales bacterium | reverse complement strand
GGAAGTCGTGCGCCAGCTTGCGACGTCGGACACGCACGTCGTCGCACATGTCCGTCCCGACTCGACAGCCCTGCCGGCGTGGCGCGCGCGGTTCAGTGCAGCGGGTGCTGCCGTGGACGTCACGCCATGGTCGCGCGACGCTCTGGTTGCGTCGCTGGGATCTCTGCAGCCTGACGTGGTCTTCGCGCTGCTCGGCACGACGCGCGCACGGGCGCGGACAGCGCAACGCGCCGGCTCGGCCGCGGCGGGATACGAGCAGGTGGATTATGGGCTGACACACATGCTGCTCGAAGCCGCTTCGTTTGCGGTGCCGGCGGCGTGCTTCGTCTACCTGTCGGCGATGGGCGTGCGCGAAGGGACGCGCAATCCATACATGCGTGCGCGCGTACGCATCGAGGACGAGCTGCGCGCATCGGGCACGCGCGCCGTGATCGCTCGGCCAGGGTTGATCACCGGCCCTGATCGAGCGGAGCACCGCTTTCTCGAGAGTGTCGCAGGATCGGTGCTCGGCGGCGCGGCCGCAGTGCTGTCGCGGCTTGGTGGTGCTGGTGTCGCGGACCGCATCCGGCCGATCACGGCGCAGCGGCTGGCGCGCGCGCTGATCATCGGGGCGAAGCAGTGTGTTCGTGGCGCTGCGGACGTTGATGCGGCTGGCATTGGCACAGCGGGCGGAGATTCGACGGACGTATACGCTGCGCGCGGTTTCCCGGTGATTCTCGGCGCAGCAGCGCTTCATCGTCTCGGCCGTTCGGCATAATCGGTCGAATGCGGGTTACCTGCCGGTCCAGACCTTCCACTCCGCCTCCGCAGGACCGATCGTGAGCTTGTTCTCCGAGCGGACCAGCGGCTGACGCAACGTCAGCGGCTCCGTCGCCAGCTTCTCCAGCCAGCGCTCATCACTCAGCTGCGCGTGCGCCAGGCCCAGATCCATGAACCGCCTGGAGTTGCGGTCGATCAGCGCGGCGACGCCGAACTTCTGCACGAACCGCCGCAGCTCCCCCGGCGACGCCGCCCGCTCCTGCAGATCCACGAAGTGCACCTGGATCCGCCGCTCCGCAAAGAAGCGCAGCGCCTTGCGCGTATCGGCGTTTTTCTTCGTCCCGAACACCTGCACCTGCATTACGGACCACCCTTCGGAGTGTCGGACCTGACCCATTCAGCCATGGAGATCGGCGTCAGGGAAGGTCATATATGGAGCGTTGACTGTCGATTAGCACGTTTTGACAGGTCAATTCGTGTAGATATGCGAAAAGCGGGTGAACGCAATAGCAGGGTGCGTCTACTCCGAAGCACCGAAGGCAGGTCCGTAAGAAAAGCGCTGCGCGCGGACAGGGCGACCCCAGCCGGACTCTTCCCGCTCGCTCACCAGGACGAAGCCGGCGGCACGGTAGAGCCGGGCGGCGTCGGACAGCTCGCTGACGGTATCGAGAACAATGGTGCTGAAGCCGGCGTCGCGGGCGAACGCCATGGCATCGCCGAGCAGCCGTCGCCCGAGACCGGTGCGGCGCGCGGCCGGATGTACCAGGAACCAGCGCAGCTGCGCGGTGTCCGCGCTGTTCTCGACGATGGCGACACAGCCGGCGAACCCTTCCGCATCATCCGCAATCCAGATGCGCTCGCGCGGCGCCGGCGCGCGTGTCGCGAAGTCCGCCAGGTGCCGAGCGACGTAGGCCTCGAAGGTCACGTCCCAGCCGTATTCCGCCGCGTACAGCGTCCCGTGCGCCGCGGTGATCATACCGAGGTCGCCCGGCTGGAGAACGCTGCGGATCGACCAGTTCCGCCGTCGTCCGGTGTCAGATTCAGTCATTCGGATTCCGATTCCGGTCCATCGGGGTGAGCGATGAGCGCCCCGCGGGCGCGTCCGTCACGCCGCGGTGCGGAGTCGCCCCTCGCTCGTGGTGCTGTAAGTGGTGCTATAATACGTTGTCGGCCACTATTCGGCCCGCCGGCGGTGATGCAGTCGCCGCTTCTCTGCACAACCCCAGGAGATCCAGCGTGACCCGTCTGTCCACCCCTCGCCCCGTCCGTGCGACCCTGCTGTTCACCGCCCTTCTCGTGACGATCGCTGACGGCGTCACCAGTCCGGCATCCGCGCAGTCGCCGAAAACGACGACGGCTGTGACGGCCGCGGACCTGATGCAGCGCGTGCAGATCCTGGCGCACGATTCGATGCTGGGCCGTGAGGCCGGCACGATCGGCAATGTGAGGGCGACGAACTACGTCGCGCGCGAGCTGCAGCGAATGGGCCTGACCGCCGCGG
>DASUXU010000166.1:0-4456 GCA_036377735.1 Longimicrobiales bacterium | reverse complement strand
GCGGCCAGTCGCGCCGATGAGGACAAGATCGGCAACGCACTGCACAAGCTGCACGAGGAAGACCCGACGTTCGACTCGCACTACGACCCCGAGCTGCGCCAGACCATCATCCGCGGACTCGGCGAGCTGCATCTCGAGGTGCAGATGGAGCGCATGCGGTCGAAGTTCCATGTCGACGTCGTCACGGAGGAGCCGCGCATACCGTACCGTGAAACGATTCGCAGGACCGGCGAGGCGCAGGGGAAGTACAAGAAGCAGACGGGCGGTCATGGCCAGTTCGGCGACTGCCACGTTCGCCTGAAGCCGCTCCCGCGCGGCAGCGGTTATCACTTCGTGGACGCGATCACCGGCGGTGTCATCCCCGGCAAGTTCATTCCTTCCGTCGACAAAGGCGTGCAGGAAGCAGCCAGGCGTGGCATCGTCGCGGGTTATCCCGTCGTCGACTTCGAGGCCGAGTGCTACTTCGGCTCATACCACACCGTCGACTCGAGCGATGTCGCCTTCCAGATCGCCGGCTCGATGGCCTTCCAGAAAGCCGCCGAGCAGGCTCAGGCCATCCTGCTCGAGCCGATCATCGAGGTCGAGGTGATCACACCGGAAGCATACATGGGCGACGTGATGGGTGACCTGAACCACCGACGGGGCAAGATCCTCGGCATGGAACAGGACGGCGCGAAGACGCACGTCAAGGCACTCGTGCCGCAGGCCGAGCTCTACAAGTATGCGACGACATTACGCTCCCTCACCCAGGGCCGCGCCGTCCACAAGCGCCGCCTCGCCGGCTACGAGGAAGTCCCCGGCCACGCCGTGCAGAAGGTCGTGGAACAGGCAAAGAAGGAGCGCGAAGCGGTGAGCGCGTGAGCGCTCACTGCTAATGGCTAATGGGCTAATGGCTAATGGCTAAGTCGCGACGTTGAGTGGAGGATCACGCACGACGTCGCAGCGTGCGCAAAAAAACTGCCCCGAGCACGTCGCCCGGGGCAGTTTCGTTTAGCCATTAGCCCATTAGCCATTAGCCATTAGTCATTAGCCCGTTCACAGCTCACCCCGAGCGGGTTCCCCATGCCACCGGGTCCGCCCGGGCCGCGGCCGCCGTGATCGCCGCGGTCGTTGCGGCGATCGCCGTTGTCGCGGGAGCGCTGCATCTCCTGCTGGCGTTCCTTGAAGTAGCGTTCGCGTTCCGCACGGAACTCGTCCTTCTTCGCGCGCTGCTCCGGTGTCAGCACCGAATCCATCTCGGCGTTCGCCGCCGTGATGATCGCGCGCACGGACGGCGCCTGTTCCTCCCAGAACGCCTTCATCGCTTCGTTGTACGGCTTGATCTGCTCCGCACGGCGATGCACGATCGAGCACACCTGTGCCTGCTGTTCCGTCGTCAGCTGCAGCGTCTCGAACAGGCTCGGACCGCGCGGCGGCCTGCTGCTCTCACGCGCAGACGCCGTCGCACTCCGCTGCACCACTGCACCCGTGAGCCCACCCACCGCGAACATCGCGACGAGCACTGCAACTCCCAGCACGCGGGTTTTCGTCTGTCCCATCATTGCGTGTCCTCTTCAGCGGCCAGCATGTAGCCGACCGTCGGTGTTGCGTTCGCCGCCAGCAGTTCCGTCGTTGTCGTCGGGACACCCAGTGCTTCAGCGATGCCCGAGCCGGGCTGCATGTCCGTGGAGGACGTGCGCGCCAGCATGGTGCCGCATACAGCCGCGAGCACTGCCGCGGCCGCGAGTGCGGGACGCGCCCAGGTGCCGAGAAAGATGATCGCGCTCGACCCGCCCGCCCGGCGAGTAAGCTCCTGACCACTCTGACGCACGATCTCCGCGACCAGTGCCGTATGGCGCTGCTCGCTCAGTTCGAGCGCACTCAGGTCAATTCGTTCCAGTTCCATCACTCAGCTCTCCGCGCTGGTAAATGTGGCCCAGCTTCTCTCGCAATGCGCGCCGCGCAAAATGCAGGTGGGATCGCACCGTCCCCTCAGGGATGCCCAGGTCCAGCGCAATCTCGCCGTGCTTCATACCATCCAGATCGTGCAGTACGATCACCTGGCGCTGAACCGGCTTCAGCGTGTCCAGTGCTGCTTCCAGGTGACGCCGCAGTTCCCGGCGCTCGGCATCCTTCGACGGGTCGGACGGGCCAGCCGCGTCGTATGCCGACTCCAGCGGCTCCGCCTGGCGCACCCGCTTCCGGCGGCCCAGCGAACGCGCGCGATTCCGCGCGATCGTTCGCACCCACGCGCCGAACTTCGACGGGTCGCGGCACTCCTCCAGACGCTCAAGCGCCTGTATGAATGCATCCTGCGCCGCGTCCTCCGCGTCCCGCGTATCCCCGAGCTCCGACAGCGCCACCGCGTACGCCCCGCTCAGGTGCCGACGAACAAGCTCACTGTATGCATCCGCATCGCCGGCGCGCGACCGCTGCACCAGGAAGACATCGTCGCCTTGCTTCACACCTACAGGGACGCCCGCCCCCTCATTTTCGTTGAGTCCCAACGCCCCTCCGGGAAAGGCCAGGGCCAATGCAAAGGCCAGGGCGACAGGCCAGGGCCAAAGGCCAATGAATGTGGCAGGCTATATAGAGAGGGGGTAGTCCGACACTCGTTGGCCTTTGGCCTTAGCCCTCGATTGGCCTTTGGCATTTGGCCTTCGCCCTCGTTGTTTCGGTTTTTGTTCGGTATTACCTTAAGCGCGTGTCCGCGATCGCTCAACTGAAACGGGATCTCGAGCAGCGCTTCCCGGGTGCGCTGCCGGCTACCAGCGGGCTGGCCCCCGCGGTGGGGACGGGCATCGCGGAGGTCGATCGCCTGTTGCGGGGCGGGGGCCTGGCGCGGGGACGGCTGACGCAGTGGAGTCCCGGTGGAGGTGCGACAGCGGTCCTGCGTTCAGCCAGCTATGCGGCCGTGAAGCGCGGTGAGCGCGCGGCCTGGGTGGACGGCCCTGCGACGGCGAGTGGGGAGGGCTTTGCGACGGGGCCGCTGCTGGTGCGACCTGCGGACGAAGTGGAGGCGGTGTCGTGTGCGGAGGAGCTGCTGCGGTGCGGCGGCTACTCGCTGGTGGTGCTGGCCGGCGGTGGAATGCCGGCTGGTGCGGCGGCGGTCCGGCTTGGTCGGGCGGCGCGGGAAGGCGGCAGTGCATTCGTGCTGCTGGGTGCGGAAGCAGGCGTCGCTCACATGCGGGTGCGGACCCATATCCGTCCTGACGGCTATCGCTGGCGGCTCAATCCGTTCGGCGAGCCGGTGGAGCCGGAGGCTGTCGAGATCGAGCTGGAAGCGAGCGCACTGGGCTGGAGCGGACGGGTGCAGTTCATACTGCCGCTCCAGATGTATCGGCAGCGCACGGGGCCCGAGCAGGGACTGGTGGATCGGCGGGGTGCTCCTCCTGCGGCGCGCTGGGCAAGGCGTCGCAAATTGCTTGCGTCCGGTGGAAAGGGGGCCTAGACTAGCCGTCCCCTGAAAACCCGATGCTCCGGTGCTGGAGGACACACACGTGCATGTGAAGGCCGGGCATTTCATCATCACTCTCGCCGCACGGTGATGTCCGAGCACATGGCGCCGCAGACGGCGCTCCAGCAGCTGATCGAGCACGGTCGCGACCTGGCGGCGAGCGCGGATCACGCGGCCGCGCTGCTCGACCACACCTCCGCCCTCTTCCGGTATCAGCGTCTCGGCAACCAGGGCGCAGTCACGCGCGCGCTCATCAACATGGGGCTGTCCCATCTCGGGCTCGACGAGCTCGATGCCGCAGCGGCATGCTTCGACCAGGCATACGAGATCGCATCATCGACTCGCGACCTGCCGACCATCGGATACATCCAGCTCCATCGCGCCGAGCTGTATCGCAGACGGCAGCATTACGAAACAGCTGCGCAGTGCTGTGACGATGCGCTCACCATCTTCATCCGCATCGACTCACGCGTCGCACTCGCAGAAGCGTACAAGGTGTTCGGCGCCATCTACCGCGAAACCGGCAAGCCGCACCTCGCCGACATCCATCTCTCGCTCGCGTGGGGAATGGCGCGCGATGCGGACGACATGCTGCTGCAGGCCGAGGTCCAGCACGAGCGCGCGCGCGTGCACATCGAGGAGCAGCGCAATCACGAAGCCATCGTCGCACTCAACAGCGCGCACGAGCTGTTCCGTGCACTCGAGCAGCGCCGCACAGGCGTTGCGACTGCTGACGCTGCGGCTGATGCTGAGACCGGCAATGTGACTGGCCGCCAGTTCCGCGAGCTCGACCGCACGTACCTGCATGCCGTCGCGCGCTGGGGCAGTGAATCGATTGAGGCGAAGGATCCCTACACCGTCGGTCACTCCGAGCGCGTTGCGACGTACTCGTGCCGCATCGCGGAAGCGCTCGGCATCAGCGGCCGTGAGCTCACATGGCTGCGCATCGGCGGCCTGCTGCATGACGTCGGCAAGACCGTCGTTCCAGCCGCGGTGCTCGTGAAGCCCGGCGTTCTCAAT
>DASUXU010000165.1:0-8988 GCA_036377735.1 Longimicrobiales bacterium | reverse complement strand
AGCCCGAAATGGTGTTTGGATGCCACGGCATCCTCAAGCGACTCGATCAGGCGATGGCCCACGAATAAAGAACAGCAGGGGCGCTTTCGCGCCCCCTGGGGATGACTACGCCCTGTTGACTGCGCCCTTTCTAATGGTGTTGTTGAAAAAATAAAAACCGATTTCAGTCACAGATTTCACAGAGGGCGGCAGGAGCAACGGGGAGAAGCATCCTCCCCGTACCTCCTGCCGCCCTCCCCGTTCTCTGTGATTGATTCCGTTGTTGTTTTCAGACAGTGACGGTCAAAGACTGTTCAGCCGCTGCCCGCTCGAGTGCCTTCCGCTCAGGCCGCCTTTCGAAGATCAGGTATAGCGACGGTGTCACTGTGAGGACCAGGATCGTCGAGCTCGACAGCCCGCCGATCATGGCGTAGGTCAGCGCGTTCCAGATGTTGGCGTTGGCGTCCTTGCTGAAAAGCACGAGCGGCAGGAGCCCGGCGATCGTAACAATGCTGGTCATGAGGATCGGTCGTACGCGCTGGAGCGTGCCGAGCTCGAGCGCCTCGCGCAACGGCATGCCGTCCCGCCGGCGAAGCTGGTTCACGTGGTCGATCAGCAGGATCGCGTTGTTCACCACGACTCCCGACATCATGATCACGCCGATGTACGCCTCGCGCGTGAAGGACGCGCCGATGTAGAAGAAAAGCAGGAATACACCGATCAGCGCCATCGGTACGGTCAGCAGCACGCAGAGCGGCTGGCGGAACGACTCGAACACCGCGGCGGTCACCATGTAGATCAGGATGATCGCGATGATGAGCACGCCGTAGATCTGCCGGCCCTCCTCCGCGGAGAAGTAGTAGCCGCGGTCTTCCGAGATGGTGTAGCCCGGCGGCAGTGCCGTCGCCTCGATTGCTTCCTTCCTGACCTTATCGCCAAGCTTTGCCGGCCCGCGGAACTCGTACGTCACCATGCGCTGGTATTGCTGGTCCTCGCGCACGACCTGGTTCAGCACCCGCCGCTCCGTCACATTGGCGACATCCCCGAGCCGCACGGCCTGCCCACCTGTGGCCGGCAGCAGCAGCTCCCGCAGGTTGTACAGGTCGATCTTGTCGTATCCCGCCAGCTTCACGGAGAACTGCGTCTCCTCGCCGGCGACATTCATGACGGCGCGGCTGGAGCGACCGCGCACCGCCGCAGAAACCTGCGACACGAGCTCGCGGACCGTGAGGTCGTACAGGCCGAGGCGCGCACGGTCGACGTCCACGATCAGCTCTGTAGCACGGTCATTGTCGTAGAAGCTGCCCGACGAGTTTGTGTCCACTTCCTTGATGCGCGCGTGGTTCTTCAGCCGCGAGGCGAGGTCCTCCGCAATCTCACGCACCTTTTCGTAGTTGTAGCCCAGCACCTTGATCGAATAGTTGGGCGGGCCGCCGCCGCCCCCGTAGAACGACGGGCCGTAGCCGTACACGTGCACGTCCGTACCACCGTAGCCTACGGAATACTGGTAGAGCGTTTCCTTGATGGCGACGGGGATCGAGGTGTTCTCGATGGAGTCCGGGAACGTCACGCGGATCGAGGCATCGCGCGACTGTACGCGTGACACGAACTTCTCCACCTCGGGCATCTCCTTGAGCCGCTCCTCGAAGAAGCGCACGAGGTCGTTCGTCCGCTCCAGCTCTTCGCCGCGCTGCTGCCGGATCTGTATGCTGATGTAGTTGTCCTGCCCGCCGAACCCGCCCCACAGCGTGCCGCGCGTCACGTACTTGTTGAACAGCGTGAATGAGCCGAAGAGCATCAGCAGTGTCACTACTGCAGTGCTCCATGGAAATCTCAGCGTCAGCCGGATGAGTCCGCTGTACACCCGCGCGATCCATGGCAGAGCTCCCGCCTGCGTCCTGTCGATGCCGCCAGGCGTGACATTGTGGAGCAGGCGCGCGCCCAGGGCAGGAATGAACGTGAACGCGACCAGCATGCTCGCGATCAACGCAATGCCTACGACGATCGCGAGCGGGACGTAGTAGACGCGCAGGTTGCCCTGGAGATAGACGAACGGTACGACGACGATGACCGTCGTGCCGGTCGCCGCGAGAATGGCGAGAAATACCTCGCGCGCGCCCTTCTCAGCCGCAATCTGCGCTGCTTCGCCGAGCTTGCGTCGCCTGAAAATGTTCTCGAGTACGACGATCGCGTTGTCCACCACCAGGCCGAACCCCATGGCGAGACCCATGAGTGTCAGCACATTCAGCGTCATGCCGAGGAAGTATGCGACGTTGAGCGTGATCAGCACTGAGAACGCGACCGTACTGAATACGATGATGGCTGCGCTGAGCGACTGCAGGAACAGGATGAGCACGAGCAGCACGATGACGGCGGAGATCAGCGACCTGAGGCCCAGGTCGGTGAGCTGTGCGCGGATTTCCCTGCTCTGGTCGCTGTCGAGGAAAAGGCGCTCCCCGGCGGGCAGTCCGGGCGCGAGCTCGGCGAGCTTCGCCTTTACCGAGTCCGCCATGCGCACGGTGTTGGCCAGCGGCTGGCGGTAGATGTGGAACGCGATCGCCGGGTCGCCGTTGATGCGATAGTAGCTCTGCGGGTCCTCATAGGAGACGACCACGCGGCCCACGTCGCGCACGCGCACGATCCGTCCCTGGTCCACCAGCAGCGGCAGCTGTTCGATCTGCGGGACTGATTCGGCGCGCTCGCGGATGGCGAGCGGCCGCAGCAGGCCGTCGTCGGAATAGGCCGCGCCTGCCTGCTCCGTGATCTGCATCGACATCAGCCGGCTTCTCACCGCATCCACGCGCAGGCCCAGCGCCCGGATCTTCGCCTCGTCGAGCTCGATGCGCAGCTCGCGTCGACGGCCGCCGGTCACTTCGACGTCGCCGACACCCGTGACCTGCACGAGCTGCGGCTTGAGACGATCCTCCACGTCCTGCCGCAGTGCGTCGAGCACATACGGCCCCGTGATCGTGTAGGACAGCTCGGCCTGATTCTGCTGCGCGAACTGCTCGGGCACGTACTGCGATACCGTCGGCGGCGATGCACCGGGAGGCAGGTGCTCCGCCAGCGCCGCCAGACGCTCGGACAGGTCGAGCCGCGCGAAGTCCATGTCCGTATCTCGCGCAAATGTGACCTCGATGCTCGCGGCCTCCGGCGACGACCGCGACGTCACCTTCTCCACGCCGCGCACCTGCTGGATCGAGGCCTCGAGCGGGGATGTGAGAAAGGCTTCAGTCACCTCCGGCGACGCGCCCGGCCAGTTCGCCGCTACCGTGAGGCGGGGCAGGGAGATGTCCGGCAGCAGCTCTACGGGCAGCTTCCGGAACGCAGCGACGCCGAGCAGTGCGATGGAGAAGTACGCCATCGCGACCGCGATCGGCCGTTTGATCGAGCCGGCGATCATCAGTCGCCCGCGGGCACGAGGGAGTCACGGCCGCCGTCGCCTGACACGGCGTCTGCCATAGACGCCTTCATTGCGGCCGGCGAGCCGGGGAAGGGCCGCGCGCCGAACCACTTCTCCTGCAGCTCGTCCAGCAGCTCGTAGCACACCGGGATGACGATCAGCGTGAGTGCCGTCGCACTCAGCAGACCGCCGAACACCGCAACGGCCATGGGCGCCTGCAGGCTTGCGCCGGCGCCGATGCCGAACATCATGGGCGTAATGGCCAGCATGGTGGTGATCGTATTCATCACGATCGGCCGCAGCCTCGCCCGTCCGGCCTCGTAGATCGCCTCGCGCGTCGTCATGCCCTTCGCGCGGGACTGGTTGATGAAGTCGATCTTGACCACGGCGTCATTGTCCACGATACCGACCAGGATGATGATGCCGATGAGGCTCACCGCGTTGATGCCGCTGCCGAACAGCCAGAGCGCGATGAACGCGCCGATCAGCGAGAGCGGTACCGCGAGCATGACGGTGAACGGGTGCAGCAGCGACTCGAACTCGGCTGCCAGGATCATGTAGACCAGCAGCACGGCGAGCATGAAGGCCAGGCCCAGGTCGCGGAAGCTGCGGTCCATCTCCTCGTTCTCGCCGCCGATCTCGACGCGCATGCCGTCCGGCGGCGGTACGTCCGCCAGGGCCGTCCGGATAGCGCCGACCGCCTCGCTCACATCGGTTCCGGCGACGTCCGCGAACACTGGTACCACGCGCGTCTGGTCCACGCGCTCGATCTCGACCGGTCCCACGGACTCCCGCACGCGCACCAGGTCGCTCAGCGGGATGTCCTTCACGCGCACGAGGTCCATCGTCTGCAGCGAGCGCCTCGCCTCGTCCGGCAGGCGGACCACGATCGGGACCTTGCGGTCGAATGCGACGAACTCCGTGGGCACCTGCCCGCGCATGTAGCCGGTCACGGTGCTCGACACCTCTTCCGGCGTGATGCCGAACATCGCCGCGCGCTCGCGATCGATCTCCACCTCGAATTCCGGCTGGCCCAGCTCCGTCCCGACGCGCGTATTCCGCAGCTCCGGCATCGCGCGGAGCTTCGTCTGCACGACGCCCGCATACGCCATTGCGCTGTCCAGGTCCTCGCCGTGGATCCGCACCGCCAGGTCCGCCTCCCCGCCGCCCAGCAGCTTGCCGAGCGCCGTCGCATGACCCGTCTCGAGCGCAACGGTCCCGCCCGCGAGCGACGGCAGCTTCCCGCGCACCCGCTCGATCGTTTCCGCGGTTTTCCGCCCGGGCTTCAGTCGCACATCGAGCAGTGCCGTGTGCAGCCCGCTCTCCTCGTCCGTGATGCCTTCGACGGCGATCTGCTTGCCGATCCGGCTGAACACGGCGTCCACCGCGGGATCCGCGAGCAGCGACGCCTCGAGCTGCGCCGCCATGCGTGCGGTCTCATCTATCGGTGTGCCGCGCGGCATCATCAGCCTCGCCCGGAACTCACCCTGGTCCACGTCCGGCAGCACACTGCGCGGCAGGTTGAGCGCGATGGCAACGGAGGCGGCGAGGATGACGAAGGAACCGGCGATGACGATGCCGCGGTGCGCGAGCGCCAGGTGCAGCATCTCGTGGTAGAAGGCGTCGAATCGCGCCCACGCGCGGTCGAAGGCGTTCAGCGGCACGTCCAGGATGCGACGGAGCGCGCCGCGGTGGACGGTGCGTTCCGTACGCACGTCCCAGCGCGCCGCTATCGCCGGTAGCAGCGTCACGGCCACGACGAGGCTCGCGAGCAGCGAGAATGCCACGGCGAAGGACAGCGCCTTGAAGAGCTGGCCTGCTACACCTTCGACGTAGATGATCGGACCGAACACCGCGATCGTCGTGAGCGTGGACGCCGTGATGGCGCGCTGCACCTCCTCGGTGCCGACCGCCGCCGCGGCCGCCGCGAGCAGGCCCTTCTCCTCGCGGTGGCGGAAGATGTTTTCGATGACGACAATCGAGTTGTCGACGAGCATGCCCGTTCCCAGCGCCAGGCCGCCCAGCGTCATGATGTTGACGGACATGCCGGCGAGCTGGAGCAGGGCGAAGCTGCCGATGATCGAGATCGGAATCGCCAGCGAGATCGCGATCGGGTAGCGTGCGTCGCGCAGGAACAGGACGAGAACGAAGAAGGCGAGCACCGCGCCCAGGATCATCTCCTGCACGAGGTTCGAGATGGCGTCGGAGACAAAGCCCGCCTGGCTGGACGCGACCTCGACCGTGAACTCCGGATACTGCGCGCGCAGCTGGTCGAGCACCTCGTCCACCTGCTCCGCGACCTGTACGGTGTTGGCGCCGGACTCCTTGAACACCAGCAGGCCCACCGCCTCGCGGCCGTTGTAGCGGGCGACGGACTCCCGCTCCGCAAAACCGTCCTCCACTGTTGCGACATCGCGCAGGCGCACGCGCGCGGGCGTGGCCGCCTGGCCGGCGGCGGGCGGCGCCGACACGACGATGTCGCCGAGCTGGTCCACCGACTGGAACTCGCCGAGTGTGCGCAGTGCATAGCGGAAGCGGCCGCGCAGCACCGTGCCGCTCGGCGAGCTGACGTTTGCATTGCTCAGCGCGGTGCCGATCTGGTCGATCGTGATGCCGAGCGCCTCCAGCTGGCGCGGGTTCACGTCGACATGGATCTCGCGCTCGATGCCGCCCGTGACCGCCGCCTGCGCCACGCCGTCGATCTGTTCCAGGCGACGGCGGAACACCGATTCCGCCAGCTCCTTCATGTCCCAGAGCCGCGCGCTGCCCGCCACGCTGATCGCCAGGATCGGCTCGCTGCGCGGATCCGTGCGCAGCACTGTCGGACGCTTCGCGGTTTCGGGCAGCTGGCCGCCCAAGCCGTCCAGCTGCTCGCGCACGTTCAGCGCGGCGAAGTCCATGTTCGTGCCCCACGCGAAACGCAGTGTCACGAGCGACGTGCCCTCGCGTGACGAGCTCTCCGTCCGCTCCAGTCCCGGTACCTCGCCGACCGCCGCCTCGATCGGGCGGGTCACGAAACGCTCGACCTCCGCCGGCGCCACGTCGGGATATGCCGTGTGCACGATCAGCTTCGGGTAGGCGATGTCGGGCAGCAGGTCGACGGGGAGGCGGGAGAAGGACAACAGGCCGAGGATGAGTACGGCCGTGAACACCATCGCTACCGCGACGGGACGCTTGATTGAAACCTGAGGGATCGACATCGGCTCAGCCGATCACGGGTGCGCCGACCCGCTGTTCCAGGTTGATCCAGTTCGTGATCCAGTTGAATCGCGCATTGAGCGCGTCGCGCTGCGCCGTCGCCGCGCGGTCGATCATCAGCTGAAGCTCGGAGAACGTGATGCTGCCCATGCGGTACTGCTCCTGGGACAGCGCGAGGCGCTGCTCGGAGAGAGACGCCTGGCGGTCGGCGAGGCGGAGGGATGAAAAGGCGTTCTGAAGGTCGATGAAGGCGCTGCGGACGTTGGCTTCGGTCTGGAGGCGTGTCTGCTGGAGTTGGAGCCGCGCGTCATGCGCAGCCGCGCGCGCCTGTGTGATCTGGGCGGACGTACTGAAGCCTGTGAACAGGGGAAGCGAAGCATTGAGGCTCAGGCTGATGCCGCTGTTCTGTGGATTCAGATACCGGTACGCGCTGTAGTCCGGAACATTCACGGACCGGCTGTAGCCGAAGTTGCCGCCGAGGGATGGCCAACGGCTGCCCTTCGCCGCGGCGGCCTGCCTGTCCGCGACAATCGCACTCTGCTCCTGCCGCAGCACGGCGGGGTTGGACGTGAGTGCGGTGCTGACGAGGGCGTTGACATCGAGCGTTGCCGGATCGAAGACGGCTGGAAGATCCCCGACGACCTCGTACATTCCATCGGACTGCACGCCGATCGCGCGTGCGAGTTCGAGCCTCGCCTTCGTCGCACCATCCTTCGCCGCCTCGAGCGCCATCTCGGACTGTGCGACATCCACCTGCGCGCCCAGTACATCCACCTGCCCTTTCGATGCCGCGCGGAACAGTGCTTCCGTCTGCCGCAGCCGCTCCTGCGCCGACGCAAGCAGCCGCTCGCTCAGCGTGATGCTCTGTCCGGCGCGCAGTGACTGATAGAACGCCTGTCGTACCGCGGCGTCCAGGTCGCTCGCCTGGATCGAGATCGAAGCTTCCGTCATACGAACGGAGGCGCGCTGCGCACTCAGGTTCCGCCACATGCGACCGCCGTCGAACAGCGTGAAGCTCGCGCCGATGCTCTGGCTCAGGCTGCTCCCTTTCGAGATCTGCGGATCATCGAGCCGCTGCGGCTTGCCCGTGGGATCCACGTACGTCTCGGTCGTGCTCTGGCCGCCGCTGATCCCCATGCCCGTGCTGAGCCTGGGCATGAATGCGCCCCAGGCGCTGCGCACACCCGCTTCGGCGACCTCCACATCGTTCATGTACTGCTGATAGCCCGGGTTATACGTCCGTGCCAGGCGGAGTGCCTCTTCCAGTGTGAGGCGTGCCGGGATCTGTACGGCGGGCGGACGTGTCTGTGCGATTGCGCCCATCGGCGCCGTGGTCAGGATCGTGGCGCAGGCCAGAGCCGCGGTGCGCCGCGCGCGCAGGAGCCGGCTCACGACCGGCCTCCGTCGCGTGGTGCCTTCTCCACGAGGCGGACGACCTTGTCGTGCGACAGCGAATAGTGGCCGGCGGTCAACACGATCTCACCCGGCTTCAACGGCTCGTACTCCCCCGGGACCAGCTCGTAGTAGTCGTCATTCTCCCGCCCGCGCGTCACGTACCGCCACTCGGCACGGCCCACGTCCGAACCCGCGCTGTCCGGCTTGAAGATGAAGACCAGAGTGCGCCCCTGGTCGCGCTCGAGGACTGCCGCCTTCGGGACCATGATGCGGTCGTCAAGTCGCTCTCCGCCGAGTGTGACCCGCGCCGACATGCCCGGCAGGATGCGCCCCTGCGGATTCGGCACCGCCACGGTCACGCGCGCATGCCGCGACTCGCTCACGATCGGATTGATCGTCTCGACCGTGCCGTTGAACGTGGTTCCGGGAAACGCGGTGAAGGAAACCTGCGCCCTGCGGCCCGGCGCAATGTCCGTGATCTGTCCCTCGAGCACCTGCACCTCGACGCGGATCGGATCCATCTCCTGCACCGTCAGCAGCTCCTCGCCCGCCGTCACGAATTGACCCGGCACAACTTTCAGGTTCGCGACGCGTCCGCCGAACGGCGCCTTGACCGACGTCCGCTCCAGGTTCAGCTCCGCGCGCTTCACGGCAACCTCGCGACTCTCGACCTGCGCGCGGTCGCGTGCCGCCTCACGGCGCTCGCGCCGAATCGCCTCGTCCTTGATGTTCTGATCATCGCCCAGCGTCATCTCGCGGAACGACGCCATCGCCTGCCGATAGCCCGCCTGCGCCTCCGCCAGCGACAGCTCGAACTCTGTCGGATCGATCGTCACCAGGACCTGCGCGGCACCCACCGCACTGTTTTCACGGACGCGGATGCTCTGGATCTGTCCGCCCACCTGGGCCCGCACGATCGTCGACCGCCGCGATGCCGCCTCGCCGTTCGCGCTCACGTTCATCACCATCTCGCCCTGCAGTACCTCCGCACCCTCCACCGGAACCGGCGCGTC
>DASUXU010000164.1:0-3758 GCA_036377735.1 Longimicrobiales bacterium | reverse complement strand
GCGACGTACTCGTGCCGCATCGCGGAAGCGCTCGGCATCAGCGGCCGTGAGCTCACATGGCTGCGCATCGGCGGCCTGCTGCATGACGTCGGCAAGACCGTCGTTCCAGCCGCGGTGCTCGTGAAGCCCGGCGTTCTCAATGAGAGCGAGTGGGACATGATGAAGCGGCATACCGTCGTGGGGCACGAGATCGTTGCAGGCCTTCGACTGCCGTTCGACGTTCACTCCATCGCGCGCAGCCACCACGAGCGCTGGGATGGACAGGGCTACCCCGATCGACTCGGCGGTACCGACATCCCCTTCCACGCCCGCATCCTCGCCGTCGCCGACGTCTGGGACGCACTCACCACCATGCGCAGCTATCGCAACGCCTTCTCCGTCGCCGAAGCCCGCCGCATCCTCGACCACCAGAGCGGCCGCGCCCTCGACCCCCACATCGTCGCCGCATTCCAGAACCTCTTTACGGACCTGCCTTCGGAGCGTCGGAGTTGACGCATTCTGCTATCCGATACCGGAATTCTCGGCATCGGACCTGGAAATCGCAGAAAACGCCCGATTTTCGCAGAATTTAGCCCGAAACCCGCACCAGCCCATAGCTGAACCGGCCAATTCCAACACTCCGAAGGGTGGTCCGGAAGAGGGGTTCGGTTTATGTTCGGGTCATGGTTCTCTGCCTGCTCCTCGACCGACTCGATGACGCTGCCGTCGCCGCGGTGACCGGCTGCGTCCCACGCCTCGCCGTGGAAGCGGGGGCGCGGCTGTGGGTGGACGCGCGCGGGCTGGATTTACGGACGTTGTATGCGACGGTGTCGCGGGCGGTGCGGGAGACGGGCGTCGGATTGCGTGCAGGCGCGGCGGCGGTTCCGGTGGCGGCGCAGCTTGCTGCGACGCTGAGCGGGCCGGGTCAGCTCGAGATCGTGGCTGCCGGCGAGGACCGCGCATACGTGGGGACGTTTGCGCTGTCGTCACTGGATCTCGACGCGCATGTGCTGTCGCTGCTGGCCGGTGTCGGAGTCGAGACGTGCCGCCAGCTCGCGGAGTTGCCGCGCGAGGCGATCGAGGTGCGGTTCGGTCCGGAAGCACTGCAAGCGTGGCGGCTCGCGCGTGCGGATGACGAACGTCGCCTGTTCCGTCCGCACCCTCCCGAGGAGCCGCATGCGTCGATCGATTTCATCGACTACAGTGTGACGGATCCCGAGCGGCTGCTGTTTACGGGCAACGCCTTGCTCGGCACCATCTGCGACGCACTGCTGGAGCGGGGCTCGCACGCGCGCCGCATGCTGCTCACACTGCCGCTGGCGGACGGCACGCGCTGGCAGCGCGAGCTGAAGCCCGCGCGTGCGACGGCGGACCGCGCGGTGTGGCTGCGTCTGCTGCGGTCACTGCTCGAACGGCTGACTGTAAGCGACGCGGTCGCGGGCATGCACCTGGAGGTCGGCGCGTCGCAGGCCGCGGCGGCGTCGCAGGGCGATCTCTTCGACAGCGGGTTTGCAACAGCGGCCGCCGTCGAGGACGTCATCGGCAGGCTGCAGGAGCAGCACGAGGACGTCGTCGTCAGACCGGTGCGCAGCGCGCACCCCCTCGCCGAGACGCGCGTCACGTACGAGCCGGCAAAGCTGGCGTCGCTCGTGACACCGGCCGTGGGTCACGAGACCACCGTCGAAGGGCTCACGCTCCAGCTCCTGGAGCACCCCCGCCCGATCCTCGTCGAGACCGCCCGCCGCCGGGATCATGCAGCGCCCGTGAGATACTGCGACGGCGAATGGCGCGGCCTCCTCCACGCCGCCGGCCCCGACCGCCTCTCCGGCGGACAGTGGGACCAGTCCTACGCCCGCGAGTACTACCGCGCCGTCACCACCGAAGGCACCCTCATCTGGATCTTCCGCGACGCCTGCCGCGACCGCTGGTACCTCCACGGCTGGTGGGACTGACCCGCCGTCACGGTCCCGTGTCACCAAAAGTGGGACGAATTCGTTTACCTCAGGTCGGACCCTTTGAGTCTGAGCCTGAAGCGTCCCGGAGGAGAGGAACCATGACACCGATGTCCACACGTCACCGCGTCCTTGCTGTTTTTCTCGGAATTGCCCTCACGGGATGCAATGACGATCCGTCGAGTGTGAACCGGACGGTAGCGGACATCCAGATCATGGGCGTTTCCGACTCCATCGACTTCGACAGTACATGGGTGGCGACGGCGACCGTCACGAACGTCGATGGAGTTCCGCTCGATCTGCCGATAACCTGGTCGTCATCCGATCCGGAGATTCTGGGCGTGGCGAGCGACGGTACTGTGCGCGGTCTGCGCCCGGGCGGCGCGTACCTTCGCGCCTCGAGCGGTGGCAGGACGGACAGCCTCAGGATCGGCGTTTCGCTCGCCAGCTGCAGAACTCTGGGTATCTTCGGTGAGGTAGGCAGTAATTTCCGCTGGGCCTGGGTCCTGCCGGGCAGCCTCGAGAATGCGCACGGCACGCCCATGCAGTATATGGAGACGAATGCCCTGTATGCAGGCGGCATCGCGGTCGGAACAACAGCGGACACGACGCTCGTGGCGATGTATCCCGCCGGCGGCAATTCCGACTTCGAGGGGTTCGTCTGCAACAGCCCGTCGGATGGTGCGGCTTCACATCTGGTCGCAGTCGTGCAGCCCCGCTCCAACCAGCCTTCCATACCCGGTCTCAGAATCGTTCAGGACTTCTTTGCCTATGACACACCATCGCTCGACGATTTTGTGATCACTGCCTACACCTTCAGCAACCAGGGCGGCGTCCCGATCAGCGATCTCACCGTTGGTTACACCGCGGACTTCGATCTCTACAGCTCGACAAATGTTGCCAGCTTCGACCCGGCAACAAATGCAATGGACGTGATTGCGCCCGACTCCATCACGAACCCTATCGTCACGGGAGTCGTGTTCGTGGACGACGCGATTACGTCCTACAGAAGCTACACGCTGGGCGGGATGGAAACCCGCCAGACCATCTACGGCTACATGACGGGTGGGATGGCAGGCCCGAATCGCACAACGCCCGGGGACGTTCGACAGGTTGCCGCGATCGCGCCTTTCGACCTCCAGCCGGGTGAAACGCGGACGGTGTGGATCGCCATCGTCGGGGGCGAGAACAGGTCCGCGTTCAATCAGCACGTGGAGCAGGCCAAGGCGTGGGTCCGTCTGATCCGGTGACGATCACGATTACCGGAGGACGGAATCAACCTTCATGTGGAGCGGGCAACCCGGGGACACCGATTCGAGTAGCCGTTCGCGGACAATGAGCTGAAGCCGTCGGACTACGCACCATCTGCCGGAAATTGCAACGTAAGGAGGGTATAATTGCACGCCGATCCTCGTTTCAGCCGGACGTTGGGGATGGCCGCGATGCTAGCCGGCATGAGCATATCCTCGGCAAACTGTGCGGGGGACGCGATCCCGTTCGACCCGACGCCCTCTTCGATTCGAATCCAGCAGTTGCCCGACACGCTGCTGTTCGACCAGTCAGTGGACGCGCGCGTGGCGATTACAAATGCCGACGGCCTGCAGATCGAGCGATCGGGCATCGAGTGGTCATCGTCGGATCCGCGCGTCATTGCAGTAGAGGCAACTGGAAGACTGCTTGCCGTGCGGCCTGGCCATGCATTCGTCCGCGCGCGATTGGGCGTGGCGCGGGACAGCGTCCTGGTGACGGTTCCGTATTCGCGGTGCGCCCGTCCGGGAAGCAATCTGACAGCAAATAATTGGCGGCTGGATTACCTGGTCGGGGGCG
>DASUXU010000163.1:0-41484 GCA_036377735.1 Longimicrobiales bacterium | reverse complement strand
GCTCGAGACGGACCTGCTCGCCGCGCTCCAGCCCGGCGACGCATGCATCGGCATGGGCGCGGGCAACATCAATGAAGTGATCCGCCGGGTCCACGCGCGGAGGCCGGCATGACCACGATGCGCGAGGGCGCCGTGCGCTGGGTGACCATCGTGGGTGTCGCGATCGTCGTAGTCGGTACGACTGCGGCCGCGCCCGCGGGGCTTCGCCGGATCGGCGCGTTTCGGGTGGACCGCGTGGAGGTGCAGGGCGCCCGCCAGATCACGGCGCAGCAGGTGCTGGCGTCCAGCGGGATCACGCGCACGACCAGTGTATTCGACGACGCGGAAGCGTGGCGCACGAAGCTGCTGGAAAACCCCGTCATTGCCACGGCGGCCGTGCATCGCAGGCTGCCGAACACAGTGGTCATCAGAATCACGGAGGCGACGGCGGTCGCGTTTGCGCGCACACCCGAGCTCCGCCCGGTGGACGCGCGCGGCCGCGTGCTGCCCGCCGATCCGACCTACGTCGATCTGGACCTGCCCATCATCGATGCGCTCGCGCGTGTCGACGGCAGTGGCCGGGTTCTCGACTCCGCGACGATCCGGACCGCCGCGATCCTCGGTCGTCTCCAGGAGCTGGAGCCGGTGCTCGCGCCGTGGGTCTCACATGCGACACCGATGCGGGACGGCGCACGCCTCGCGCTGCGCGGCCCGGCGTCGGCCGAAGTGCTGCTGCCGTTCGACGTGGATGCCCGCCGGCTGCACGAGCTGCGCGTGACCCTCGCCGATCTCGCGGCCGCGCCCGGCACCGATTCAACCACGGCCTCCGGCCTCGATCTGGTGACGCGCATCGACGTGCGATTCCGCGAGCAGGTCGTGGTATCGCTTCACACAGCAGGAACACCTTGACCATGCGCCCGAACCTCGTCGCCGGTCTCGACATCGGCTCGACCAAGACCTGTGCCGTCATTGCGGAAGTGACGCCCGACACGCGCGGCACGCCCGTGATCAAGATCCTGGGCGTCGGCCAGACGCGCACGGGCGGGATGCGGCGCGAAGTGGTGACGGACATCGAGGGCACGACGGAGTCCGTACGCGCCGCGATGAAGGAAGCCGAGCTCATGGCCGGTGTGACGGTCGACCGCGTGTATACGGGTGTCGCCGGCGAGTACATCCACGCGCGCACCAGCACGGGCGTGGTCGCAGTGGGTGGCGACGAGATCCGGGAAGCGGACGTGAAGCGGGTGCAGGAAGTCGCGCGTGCGGTAGTCGTCCCCGCAGACCGCGAAGTGCTACACGTGCTGCCGCAGGAATACATCGTCGACCACCAGACCGGCATCAGCGATCCGGTCGGCATGGCCGGTACGCGTCTCGAGTCGGAGATCTACATCATCACCAGCTCGATCAATGCGACACAGAACCTGCGCAAGGCGGTGAGCCGCGCGGGCTACCGCATTGAGCGCACGGTGCACGAGCCGCTCGCGACGGCGCAGGCGGTCGTCACCGACGACGAGAAGGATGTCGGCGTCGCACTCGTGGACCTCGGCGGCGCAACCACCGAGCTTGCGATCTTCCGTGACGGCAAGATGCGCCATCTCTCGAGCATTCCCTGGGGCGGCGGCACCGTCACGAACGACCTCGCCAAGGGTCTCTCGATCACGTACGCAGAGGCAGAGAAGGCGAAGGAGAAGCACGGCGCCGCGTTCGCGCAGCTCGTCGATCCGCGCGAGACCGTGGAGCTGCCCGGTCCCGGACCGGGCTCCACGCGCCAGGTCGCACGCGAGCTGATTGCACACATCATCGAACAGCGGCTGGACGAAATCCTGGGCCTCGTCGCACGAGAGCTCGAGACGGCGGGTGAGCACGGCAAGCTCGGCGCGGGCGCAGTGCTGACGGGCGGTGGTGCCGGGCTCGCCGGCGCAGTCGACGTCGCACAGCACGTGTTCGGCATGCCCGTCCGCGTCGGCATCCCCGGCGACCGGCTCGCTGGCCTCTCCGACAGCGTGCGCCGCCCGCAGTTCGCGACCGCCACCGGCCTCGTGCTATTCGGCGCACAGCACGTCATCGAAAGCGGCATGGCTTCAGGATTCAACATCGGCGAGGGCGTCGGCGGGAAGCTTGTCGCATGGCTGAAAGAATTCTTCTAGGTCTGGCGAAGGCGAACAACGGACGTTTCCGCACGAAGTACACGAAGAGAACGGAAAGAACGGAATTCATTTTTTGTACAACGGCACAAAATCATTGTGAACTTGCTGTTGAACTTTGTGCCCTTCGTGCGAAATAAGTCTGTTTCGGAATCTTACAGAGTCGTACCACACTACACCCCAGGGAGAGTGGCAAATGATGATCTTCGAGTTTGAAGAGGGCGCTGCACAGAACGCGCGGATGAAGGTGATCGGCGTTGGCGGTGGTGGCGGCAATGCGGTGAACCGGATGATCGCGGAGGACCTCGACGGCGTCGAGTTCATCAGTGTGAACACGGACTCGCAGGCGCTGAAGCTGTCGCACTCGCAGACGAAGATCCAGATCGGCAAGCAGCTGACGCGCGGACTGGGTGCGGGGGCGAGGCCGGAGATCGGCCGCCAGGCGATCGAGGAGAGCCGCGAGGAGATGATGAAGGCGCTGGAGGGCGCGGACCTCGTGTTCATCACAGCCGGCATGGGCGGCGGCACGGGGACGGGCGCGGCGCCGGTGATCGCGGAGATCGCGCGCGAGATGGGCGCACTGACCATCGGCATCGTCACCAAGCCGTTCCTGTTCGAGGGGAAGAAGCGGATGCGTCAGGCGGAGATGGGCCTGGCCGAGCTGAAGCGCTGCGCCGACACGGTCATCGTGGTACCCAATGAGCGGCTGCTGTCCGTCGTCGGGAAGGGAACTTCTTTCCGGGATGCGCTAAAAAAGGCTGACGAAGTGCTGCTCCACGCCACCCAGGGCATCTCGGATCTGATCCACGTGACGGGCGAGGTGAACGTGGATTTCGCAGACGTCAGAACGGTTATGCAGAGCCGTGGCCCGGCCCTGATGGGGACCGGCTTCGGTCGCGGCGAGAACCGTGCAATGGAGGCGGCGCAGGAAGCCATCTCGAGCCCGCTGCTGGATAATGTCACGATCAATGGCGCCGCGGGCGTGCTGATCAACATCACGGGCGGTATGGACCTGACGATTGACGAAGTGACGACGATCGCGTCAATTATACAGGAAGCGGCCGGGGACGACGCCGAGATCATTTTCGGTGCAGTCCACGACGCCGCGCTGGCCGGTGAGATCCGGGTGACCGCGATCGCCACGGGGCTGGAGCAGGAAGAGCCGGTGCCGACGAACGTACTGCGGCCGACATTCGGCCAGGTGCAACGCGCGGCGAAGGCGCAGCAACTCATCAAGCAGCAGGCACAGCAGCCGGTGATGGTGGCAGCGGGTGGCGCGAGCGACACGAGCTTCCAGCGTGCGCCGATGCGTGCTCCGCAGGCCTTCACGGAGGCCGCACCGTTCCAGCGGCCGCCGCAGGCGCCGATCGCACGGCAGCAGCTGACGGACCTCGACATTCCGACGTTCATTCGTCGTCAGATGGACTGACGGCGTCTCACTCTGAGAAGTAGAAGCGGTTTGATGCCGAACCTCTCGAAGATCGCATCACTGGCAGTCATCGCGACGTTCACCATTGGTGCGTTCGCGATGGGCCAGCCGAAGCCGGAGAGCCCGGCGGACGCAGTCAGCCTCGGTACGCTGTATGCCCCGCCGCTCGAGACGGTGCAGACGCACACGATCGGATCGGGCGAGACACTGAACGGCGTGCTGGCGCAGGCGGAGATCTCGCGCCAGGAGATGACGGACCTCCTGATCGGCCTGCGCGAGCACATGGACCCACGCCGCCTCAGTACGGGCGTGGAGGTCACGGTCCGCCGGTGGGCGGAGTCCCATGACACGCGTGCCGTCGAAGTCCGCCTCAACCGGGACACCACGGTGCGGCTCGCGAAGAGCGACTTCGGCTGGGACAGCGATGTCGTCGTCACACCGACCGTCGTGGACACGGTGGTGGCAGCGGGCTCGATTGCCGCGGGCAAGACGCTCTACGAGGCACTCGTGTTCGACGAGGAGTCGCCGCTTCGTCCCGCGGACCGCATGCAGCTGGTCTACGGCCTGGCGGAGATCTTCGAGTACAAGCTCGACTTCACGCGTGAGATCCAGCCCGGCGATACCTACCGCGTCGCATACGTCCGCGATGTCCGTCCCGACAACTCGTCCCGCGCCATGAAGATCCTCGCCGCCGAGATCGTCAACGACAACCGCACGTATGACGCGGTCTACTTCGACAACGGCAAGGACATCCGCGGCTACTACGACACGAAGGGCCGTGCCCTGCGCGCGGGCTTCAGCCGCTACCCGGTTCCGTACCCGCGCATCACGTCGCGCTTCGCGGCGAAGCGGTATCACCCGATCCTCGGCATCTACCGCGCACATCTCGGCAACGACCTGGGCGCACGGGCCGGCACGCAGGTGCGGGCCTCGGCCAACGGCGTGATCACGTTCGCAGGGAAGAGCGGCGGCTACGGGAACATGATCGAGATCCGGCACGCCAACGGCTATACCACACGGTATGCCCACCTGCGCAATTTCGCGCCCGGGATCCGGCGCGGTGTGCGTGTCGCTCAGAAGGACCTGATCGGCTACGTCGGCATGACCGGTCTCGCGACCGCACCGCATCTGCACTACGAGCTCCGTCACAACGGCCGTCCCGTCGATGCATCCAAGGCCGATCTTCCGGACGCGGAGCCGCTGGCGAAAAAGCAGATGGCGGTGTTCGCATCCATTGCCGAGAATCGCGTAGAGCTGCTGAACCGCGCGAGCACCACGGTGCTTGCGAAGCAGTCGAGGGACGAGCAGCGTCAGCGGACGGGTCTCTGACGGATCAACCTCCGAAGTATGGCGTAGAAGAAAGAGCCCGCAGGCAGCCAGCCGCGGGCTTTTTCGCATGTCGAACCTCCACCGTATCCGGATGAGCGCATCGCACTGGACGTTGTATCTCATCACCGCGCTGATCGCGCTGGGCGCCATCCTCCATCTCTATCATCGCCGCGAGCCTGCGGGCCGCGGGCGCACACTCCTCGCCGTGCTGCGATGGGGCGCGCTCGCCCTGCTGATCCTGCTGCTGTTCGATCCGCGGCTCGCGAACCCGCTGACGAGGCCCGCTGCGCGCGGCACACCCGTCCTGCTCGACAACTCCCTCAGCATGCTGCTCCCGGGCACAGACGGCAGCAGCCGGTGGAACACCGCCGTGACCGAGTCTCGGAAACGTGCCGCAGGCAGTACGATCACGCTCTTCGGCGACGCATCGAACGCCGTGCGCCCAGACTCACTCGCGTCGCTCGCGCCGACCGCCTCTGCATCACGCCTGCTGCCCGCGATCCAGGCCGCTGCGGAGGCGGGCGCTGCACGGGTCGCAGTCGTAACGGACGGCGGGATCGCCGACGCCGACGCCGTCGCGCGCTGGCTCGCACGGCTCGGCGTCGGCGTGGACTGGGTCACCATGCCCGCCGCAGCGCCCAACGTGCTCATGACCACGTTCGAGGCGCCCGCCTGGGCGGAAGCGGGCAAACCGGTCGACCTGCGAATCGCAGTCGAGCAGCACGGCGATGTGGATCGGAATGCAGGGGACAGCGCGTCCATCGTCGCCAGACAGGACGGCCGGGTAATCGGTACGGCGAGGATCGCGCTGCCGGCGGTGGGGCGGGCAACGGAGTCAACGCTCCGCGTTCAGCCGCAGGCCCCGGCTGGCGGCGGCGTGGTCCACCTCGAGGCCACGGTCGAGACCGATGACCGGTTCCGCGATGACAATGTCCGCCACGCCTATGTACAGGTGAGTGCCGAGCCGTCAGGCATTGTGCTCGTTTCGATGTCCCCCGACTGGGAGCCTCGCTTCCTGCTGCCCGTCCTGGAGCGGGCGATCGGGCTGCCGGCGCGGGGGTACCTGCGGACGCCGGACGGCGCATGGCTGCGGGCGGGCGGCGGCATGGATGCGGGGCAGCGGCTGGCCGACCCGGCCGTGCGGGGCGCCGTTCAGGCGGCCGACGTGCTGGTGGTTCACAATCTTTCGGCCGCCGCACCGTCATGGCTGACGGACGCCCTGCTGACCGCCCGCCGTGTTCTCGTCCTGCCGGCCACGGACGTGACCGGGATCGAGCTGCCGGCGGCAATCGGGCGGGGTCAGCCCGGCGACTGGTTCGTCTCAGCCGAGGTACCCGCCTCGCCGGTGGCCCCGCTGATCACAGGTATGCGCGTAGACGATGCGCCGCCGCTCGCGGCGCTGCACACGGTCACCGCGGCGCCCGGGACATGGACACCGATGGTCGCCACGTTGGGAAGGCGTGGGACGGCCTCGCCGCTCGCGATTGTGGGCGAGACGGAGGGCCGGCGATGGGCCGTCGGCCTGGCAGAGGGGTACTGGCGCTGGGCGTTCCGCGGCGGCGCGCCGGCCGACATCTACAACCGTCTGTGGTCCTCCGTGGGTGGCTGGCTGGTGCAGGGTGGCCGTTCCGCTGACATTGCGGCGGTGCGGCCGGTCGAAAGAGTGACAGCCCGTGGCGAGGGCGTGCGCTGGGTGGCGCGCGGCGGCCGGCTCGACTCGGTGCGCGTCCGCATGAGGACATCGGACGGCGCCGCGACCGAAAGCGTCGTTCGCGCCGACCGCGACACTGCGGTCATGCCCGCGACCGCGCCCGGCACGTACCGGTACGAGGTGACCGGATACGCGGGTGATGCCACGATCACAGCGGATGGCGAGCTGACGGTCGAGACATACAGCCCCGAGTTCGCCCGCACGGCGGCCAGTCTGCCGGACGCTGAGGCGAAGGCGCTGCGCGAGCTGCGCGCGGGGCGGGATACGAAACCATTGCATGCGTCGCCGTTCCCGTATGCGCTGCTGCTCCTGCTGCTGTCGGCGGAGTGGATTCTGCGCAGGCGCTGGGGACTGCGGTGAAGGATATGGAGAACTGATGGCAAGGCTGGGACAGGCGGTCGGCGCGAAGGCGTCGCTCTGGAAACGCATCAAGGATGTCGCGCTCACGGATGTCGGTGTGCTGGTGCGCGGTCTCGATCACGGGTCGCTCGAACAGATCGAGGAGCTGCTGCTCACCGCCGACTTCGGTGTGCCCGCCACACTCAAGCTCGTGGATCACATCGAGGGGCTGTCACGCGGCGGGAAGATCCGGACGGAGCAGGAATTCCACGCCGCTCTCGCACAGGCCATCCAGGCCATTCTCGAGTCGGGTCAGGCGACGTCGTCTCTGCATTTCGCAGCACGCGGTCCGACCGTGTTCCTCATGGTCGGCGTGAACGGTGTCGGCAAGACGACAACGATCGGCAAGCTCGCGTACCGCATGCGCAGGGAAGGGCGCAAGGTTCTGCTGGCTGCGGGCGACACGTTCCGCGCGGGTGCGATCGACCAGCTGCGCGTGTGGGCCGAGCGGTCCGGGACGGACTTCGTCGGCGCGAAGCCGGGCGCCGACCCGGCCGCCGTCGCGTTCGACGCCATCGACGCGGCGCATGCGCGCGGCTCCGACCTCGTGATCATCGACACCGCGGGCCGGCTGCACACGCAGGACGACCTCATGACCGAGCTGTCGAAGGTCGAGCGCGTCATTGCGAAGCGGCAGGAGGGTGCGCCGCACGAGACACTGCTCGTACTGGACGCAACGGTCGGCCAGAACGCGCTGTCACAGGCGAGGACTTTCGGTCGCGCACTCAGCCTCTCCGGCCTGGTACTCGCCAAGCTCGACAGCACTGCGCGCGGCGGAATTGTCGTCGCATTGAAGGAGGAGCTGGACCTGCCCGTGAAGCTGATCGGCACCGGCGAGCAGGCGGATGCGCTGGAGCCGTTCGATCCGGCGAAATTCGCGCGCAGCGTCCTCACGCCGTAACTCACGCGCCATGAACTCGACGGGTGCGCCGCAGCTCGACTTCTCCGTGCAGTTCCTGAAGGGCGTCGGCCCGAAGCGCGCCGAGCTGCTGGCAAAGCTCGGCGTCCATTCCGCCCGCGACCTGCTGTACCATGTGCCGCGCCGCTACGAGGACGCGAGCACAGTCTCGCGTATCGCGACCATCACACCGGGCACGGATGCCACCGTGATCGGCGAGATCGTGAGCAAGGGCGTGATCCCGACACGTACCGGCCTGCGCGTGTTCCAGGCGGTGATCCGCGACGAGAGCGGGCTGATCGAATGCGCGTGGCCCGGCCAGCCGTTCCTCGATCGCACACTGCACAAGGGCGACATCCTGCTCGTGACCGGACCCGTCCGCTTTTTCCAGGGCCGACAGCTCCAGCCGCGCGAGTACATCGTGCTTGGCACGAGTGCCGAGGGCGCGGGCAATGCCGGCAAGGTGCTGCCGCTCTATCCTGCGACCGAAGGGATGTCGCAGAAGGTCCTGCGCTCCATCCTCGATCAGAACCTCGACCGTCTGCTGCCGCTGCTGCAGCTCGAGGACCCGCTGCCGCGAGGCATCACTGAAGGACTCTCACTTCCAACGACAATGCAGGCAATCGCGCTCATGCACCGGCCTGCATCGCTGCAGGAGGCAGAGCGCGGACGCCGTCGCCTGGCATATGACGAGCTGTTCTTCCTCCAGCTTCTGTGGGCGCGCGTGCAGCAGCGCTCTGCGGAGGACCGCGCCGGCCGCGCACTGATGCGAACGGACAGGCTGATAGCGCCGCTGTACCGCGCACTGCCGTTCGCGCTGACCGGCGCGCAGACGCGTGCGATCGCGGCCATCTTCGGCGACATGATGAGCAGCCGGCGGATGAACCGCCTGCTACAGGGGGACGTCGGGTCAGGGAAGACGATCGTCGCACTGTTCGCGATGGTACTGGCAGCAGAGAACGGACTGCAGAGCGCGCTCATGGCGCCCACGGAGATCCTCGCCGAACAGCACGCGCGCACACTGACGTCGCTCGCGTCGATGATCGGGCTGAATGTCGTGCTGCTGACGGGCCGGCTGCCGGCCGCAGCGAAGCGCGCGGCACTCAATGCGATTGCGGACGGCACTGCGCACATCGTGGTCGGCACCCATGCATTGATCCAGGAAGGCGTGACGTTCCACGACCTCGGCCTCGCGGTGATCGACGAGCAGCACCGCTTCGGCGTGCGGCAGCGGCTCGCGCTGAGTGCACAGGGCGACGCTGTGGATACACTCGTGATGAGTGCGACGCCGATTCCGCGATCCCTCGCACTCACGCTCCACGGCGATCTCGAGCTCACGGTGCTGGACGAGCTGCCGCCCGGGCGACAGGCGATCCGCACGGCGCTGCGTCCGGATTCCTCGCGCGACCGCGTCTATGACTTCATCCGCGAACAGGTCGGTGAAGGACGGCAGGCGTACATCGTATATCCGTTGATTGAAGCGTCGGAGACGTCCGACCTGCGCGCGGCCACGGTGGAGTTCGAGGAGCTGCAGAACGTCACGTTCCCGTCGCTGCGGCTGGGACTGCTGCACGGCCAGCTGGCGAGTGACGAGAAGGATGCCGTGATGCAGCAGTTCGCTGCGGGCGACATCGACGTGCTCGTCGCCACCACGGTCATCGAGGTCGGGATCGACGTGCCAAATGCGACGGTGATGGTAGTGGCGCACGCCGAGCGGTTCGGCCTCTCACAGCTGCACCAGCTGCGCGGCCGGGTCGGGCGTGGCGGCGAGCAGAGCTACTGCATTCTGCTGTACGACGGTCTCGACACCGAGCGCCTTCGCATCCTCGCCGGATCGCAGGACGGCTTCGTGATCGCGCGCGAAGACCTGAGACTCCGGGGGATGGGCGATTTCCTCGGGTCACGGCAGCACGGACTGCCCGAGTTCCGGTTCTACGACGCGACGAAGGATGACGACCTGCTGGACCACGCGCGGCCGGCAGCGCGTGCGATCATCGAGCGCGATCCGGAGCTTTCACGTCCTGAACACGAGCGCTTGCGCAACGTGCTCGGGTCGCGGTTCGCGGAGCAGGCGGCGCTGTATGACGCGGGGTGAGGCACCGCTCCTGCTTTGGCGCAGGGATAGGGATGGGGATAGGGTTGGGGCTCAGGGACCCAGGACCCATGACCCCAGGGCTAAGGGGATTTGAGGCGGAGACGAAGGCTCAGGGCGAGGGCGCCGTCTCTTGCGGGGGTGATCTGGAGGGCGCGGGGTTCGTAGGGGATGCCTTTGGGGGATGATGGGTTGCGGAGGTCGTAGATGAACAGCAGGACGGTGGCGGCTACGCCGACCTGGCTGGCGGTGAGGGCGGTGCGGGCTTTGCCGTCGAGATCGAGGACTTCCTGGTATCTGCGTTCCATGTCCGCATCCGCATACGCGCCGTTGATCCGGTTCTCGCAATTCGGGCGGTTTTCCTCACAGAGTGTCTCGAGCGCGGCATAGCCGTCGTCGGCGCGGCGACTCGTGGTGAAGCCGTACACGGCGGCACCGGCCGACGCAGCGAGCGTCGTCCATTTGGCGACGCGCACGAACTGGTTGCGCTTCGGGGTCGGGACCGTGTCTACCAGCTGCGCGTGAGCGGCAGCGCTGCCGCCGAAGCAGCACAACAGCACGGTGCACAGAATCCTGCGGCCGCCGCGCACTGCGGCGTGCGCGGTTGAAACGTGTCGCATTCTCATCGCAGCATCACCATGTGGCCGTCCGCGAGCGGGACGTAGATGGCGCCGTCCTTGACGGCAACGGGTGTCTGAAGTGAATGATCGAATTTCCGTCGCCAGATCTCGGTGCCGTCACGCCGCAGCATGATGAGCGTGCCGTCGAGCATACCGGCGAGGATGCCGTCAGCGGTGAGTGTGAGGCTGCCGGTCGCTGCGTTACCGAGCCTGGCAATACGTGTTGCGCCGCCACCGGCATCCACATGCCACACATCGCCGATGCGCGAGAGCAGGAAGAAGGTGCCGTCCGAGTCGAGCGCCGGTGCGGCGAGAATGGGTGCATCGAGCTGCGCAGTCCATTCGATCCGCATGTCGGGCAGGCGCACGGCCTGCACGAGGCCGGGATGTACCGGAACGATGAGCCGGTCACCCTGCAGCGCAAACGGCGCAGACGCGCTGCCTGCCATCTTCACGCCGCCGCGCATGCGGCCGGACTCGCGGTCGACGGCGAGCAGGCTGTCCCGCGCGGTGAGCGCGTAGAGGTCCCCACCGAATGAGACGACGGGTGCCGCGAGCGCAGATGGCAGCCTCGTGAGCCAGAGCTGCTTCGGGCCGTCGATATGCAGCGCGAACAGGTCACCGCGCTGACTGCCGACATACAGCACGCTGTCCAGCAGCAGTGCACCCGCCGTCGCAGGTGAATGCATGCGGAACGTCCACAGGTGTCGACCCCGCGCCAGCGTGAAGGCCTCGACGCGGCCGTCGCGCGACTGCGTGGCAGCATAGACGCGGTCATCGAGGCGGGTGAGACCACCAATCACCGGTCCGTTGGTTCGATGCTCCCAGTAGCGCCGCCCGGTCTCCGCATTCACGACGGTCATTGTTTTCGCCGTGCTCGTCGCCAGCAGCAGCTCCCCCTGCACGGCCGGTACGTCCGTGTAGCCCCGTCCGATACGCTGTTCCCACTGGATGGCCGGATCCGACGCCGTGCGCTCCGCGATGTAAGGTGTCCGCGTGGCATCCCGCAGGGTGCCGGACCAGACGAAGCTGTCGATCCGCGTGACGGCATGGGGAGGGCGCAGGCAGCCGGCGGTCGACAGCACCAGCAGCAGGGCAGCGGCTGAATTGACACTCCGTAAACAGCGGCCTAGCTTCCCGCGCATATGCCTACCATGACTGAAATTAGACACCTCGGCCGGCATGTCGGCGAGAGCGTTGTGATACGGGGCTGGGTGCAGACCACGCGCGCCCACGGCAAGGTCGCGTTCGCAGTGCTGCGCGACGGCACCGGCATCGTACAGTGTGTGTTCGTCCAGAAGCAGGTTCCGGCTGCCACATGGGAGGCATTCGGAACTCTCACGCTCGAGACCAGCGTCGCCATCACGGGCAGTGTGCGCGCGGACGACCGCGCGCCCGGCGGCTACGAGCTCACGGCCGAAGACCTCACGATCATCGGTCCGAGCGAAGAGTATCCCATCCAGCCGAAGGAGCACGGCGTCGATTTTCTTCTCGACCACCGTCACCTGTGGCTGCGCTCCACGCAGCAGCGCGCGATCATGCGTGTACGGTCGGAGATCGAACAGGCCATCAACGATTTCTTCTATCAGCGAGAGTTCGTCCGCATCGACAGCCCCATCCTCACCGGCGCGATCGGTGAGGGCAGGGAAGGTCTCTTCCCGGTCGACTATTTCGACGAGGAAGCATTCCTCGCGCAGACCGGCCAGCTCTATGGCGAAGCGGCCGCGGCTGCGCTGGGTAAAATCTACACGTTCGGTCCGACGTTCCGCGCCGAGAAGAGCAAGACCCGTCGCCATCTGACCGAGTTCTGGATGATCGAGCCCGAAGTCGCCTGGAACGATTCGGAAGACAACATGCGGCTCCAGGAAGACTTCGTCGCCTACATCGTGGAACGCGTGCTCGAGCGTTCCCGTGACGAGCTCGCCACGCTCGAGCGCGACACGTCCGTACTCGAGCGGGTCCGGACGCCGTTCCCGCGCCTCGACTACACCGACGCGATTCTGATCCTGCAGAAGAAGGGTCACGAAATCAAATGGGGCGATGACCTCGGCGCGCCGGACGAAACCGCGCTCGCGGCAGATTACGACCGGCCCGTCTTCGTCATGAACTACCCGAAGGAGGCGAAAGCCTTCTACATGAAGGAGAATCCGGCGGACCCCCGGACGGTTCTCTGCAACGACCTCCTGGCACCAGAAGGCTACGGCGAGATCATCGGCGGCTCCCAGCGCGAGGACGACCACGACCGTCTGCTGGCCCGGATCCGGGAGCAGGGTCTGCCGGAGGAGTCGTATAAGTGGTACCTGGAGCTCAGGCGCTTCGGCACCTTCCCCCACTCCGGTTTCGGCCTGGGCCTGGAACGGACCGTCGCGTGGATCACGGGCCGGCCGCACATCCGTGAGATGATCCCCTTCCCCCGGATGCTGAACCGGCTGTATCCATAAGGTCCAATGGACAACCTGGTGCTGGACGACCGCGCGGTTTTTCCCGGGAACGGGGAGATGGCTGGCCTCTGCCGCTCATTCGACTGGGCGGCCACGCCGTTGGGCCCGGTCACGACCTGGCCCCAGAGCCTAAGGACCACCGTTTCCACCCTCCTCGCCTCACGCCACCCGATGTTCCTCTGGTGGGGCGACGACCTCGTTCAGGTCTACAACGACGCATACCGCCCGAGCCTGGGCGACCGTCATCCGCGCGCGCTCGGCATGAAGGGTCGCGAGTTCTGGACGGACATCTGGCCAACGATCGGCCCGCAGATCGAGCAGGTCATGAGCGGTGGCGATGCGACGTGGCACGAGGACCAGTATCTGCCGATCGAGCGCAACGGCCGCATGGAGGACGTGTGGTGGACATACAGCTACAGCGCGGTGCGCGATGATGACGGCGCAGTCGCCGGCACGCTCGTGGTGTGCCAGGAGACGACGCAGCGCATCCTGAGCGACCGCTGGGCGCGCGAGATCGAGACGAAGCTGGCGCAGCAGCGCGAGAACATGCTGCGCGCCGTGTTCGAGCAGGCGCCGTCATTCATGTGCGTGATGCGGGGACCGGAGCTGGTATATGAACTCGCGAACGATGCATACTACGGCCTGATCGGCCATCGCGAGATCCTGCGCAAGCCGATCCGCGAGGCACTGCCGGAGCTGGCGACGCAGGGCTTCATTGAAGTGCTGGAGAAGGTGTATGCGACCGGCCAGCCGTTCGTCGGCCGCGAGCTGTCCGTTATCCTGCAGCGGACACCGGGCGGTGACGCGGAGGAGCGCTTTGCAGACTTCATCTTCTACCCGCTCGTAAATGACGCAGGCCAGCGCGAAGGAATTGTCGTGCATGGCTCGGACGTGACGAGCCAGGTGATGTCACGGCGCGAGGCGGAGCGGCTGCTGGAGGAGTCCGAGCGCGCGCGTGCCGATGCCGAGGCCGCACGCGCGGAGGCGCAGGTCGCGAACCGCGCGAAGGTCGACTTCCTGCGCGTCATGAGCCATGAGCTGCGCACACCACTGAATGCGATCGCGGGCTATTCGGCGCTGCTCGAGATGGGGATCCACGGTCAGCTCGAGGAGGCGCAGCGCGAGGATGTGCTCCGCATACAGGCCAGTCAGCGCCACCTGCTGCGCCTGATCAATGAGGTGTTGAACTACGCGAAGCTGGAGTCGGGCTCGCTCGAGTACGACATCGCGGATGTCCGCGCGGCTGACGCCATCGCGGCCGCAGTCGAGTTCGTCGAGCCGCAGTACCGCACGAAGAAGCTGGAGCTCAAAATCGACGACTGCGCGGACATTACGGCACGCGCGGACGAGGAGCGCACGCTCCAGGTGCTCATCAATCTGCTGACGAATGCACTCAAGTTCACCAACGCGGGCGGGCGGGTCGACGTGCGCTGCACGACGGCGGCCGAGATGGTTGCGATCGAAGTCGCGGACACGGGCATCGGCATCGCGAGCGAGGAGCTGGAGCGGATCTTCGATCCGTTCGTGCAGAGCCGCTCCGAGCTGACGCGCAGCCGTGAAGGAACAGGTCTGGGCCTCGCGATCAGCCGCGAGCTGGCGCGCGGCATGGGTGGCGATGTGACCGTTACGAGCAAACCGGGCGTCGGCAGTACATTCCGCCTGTCGCTGCCGGCCGCCGGCGCGGCCGAGGCCGCGAGCGGGCACCAGCCTGACGGCGGAGTTTAAGCTCCGCGCTTCACTTCATCCCACAGTGTATCGAGCACCTCGAGCGGAACACTGCCCAGCTCGATGCCGCGTCCGGCTGCGAGCGCCTCGAGAGCCTCGAACCTGCGGGTGAACTTCGCGTTGGCGGCGCGCAGCGCCGTCGTCGGATGGACGCCCGCAAGGCGGGTCAGGTTTACCACGGCGAACAGCAGGTCGCCCAGCTCCTCTTCGACCTCCGGCTGCGAGCCGGACGCAATCGCCGCCCGCACTTCCGACAGCTCCTCGCCGACCTTCTCCATCGGGCCGTCAACATCCGGCCAGTCGAACCCGACCGCAGCCACACGATCCTGGATGCGGTGCGCCATCGACAGCGGATCGAGCGCAGCCGGCAGTCCGGCGAGGACGGACGGCACCGCGGTGTCGGGTGCCTCTTCGGCCCGCTCGGCGGCCTTGAGCTGCTCCCATGGCACGGCCGGTCCGTCGCCATACAGGTGCGGATGTCGCTTTCGCATCTTCCGCTCGAGCGCCTGCACGACATCTTCGGCGGTGAAGGCCGCACGCTCCTCAGCGAGCACGATCTGGAACGCGACGTTCATCAGCAGGTCTCCCAGCTCGCGCGGCAGGCCGTGGTCATCGCGTGCAGTGACCGCTTCCGCGACCTCGTGCGCCTCCTCGATGAGATAGGGCAGCAGCGAGTCGGGCGTCTGTGCCGCATCCCACTCACAGCCGTTCCGCAGGAAGCGGACGAGATCGAGTGCGCGGTCGAGCGCGGCTGGTGTGATATCGGGTGCTGGCGCGTTCCTGTTCGTCATGGGGACAAAAGGCAGGGGATGTGCGCAGCTTGCAACCCCCCGTCGGCGTGCCTATACTCGACGTCTTTTGTCGACTATGCAGAGACTGGAGCAGGCGCGCGCCTGGGTGGATGTGGATGCGCGCGCGCTGCGCACGAATTACGAGACGATCCGCCGCGCGGTCGGTCCCGATGTCGCCATCATTCCCATGGTGAAAGCGGACGCGTACGGGCTGGGCGCGATGCGCGTGATCGACGTGCTGGACCCGCTCGGGCCGTGGGGCTACGGTGTGGCCGCCGCGGCCGAGGGTGCGGCGCTGCGCGAGGCCGGCGTCGCCCGACCGATCCTCGTAACGAGTCCCCTGCCACCGGACGATGTACCGCGGGCCGCCGCGGCGGGTCTGACCGCGAGCATCTCGGACCTGGCGGCCCTGGGACGGTGGCGTGACGCGGCGCGGGCGCACGGTCCGCTCGATTTCCACGTCGAAGTGGACACGGGAATGGGGCGGGCCGGGTTCGACTGGCGCGAGATCGCGAGCTGGGCGCCCGTGGTGGCCGGAGACGGGTCGGGCGCCGCGCGGTGGAGCGGGATCTTCACGCACATGCACAGCGCGGACGCCGGGCCGGCCGCCGCGACGCAGACGCAGTGGGGCCGGTTCCAGGACGCGCTGGCGCAGCTGCCGGTCTCGCGCGAGGACCTGATGGTCCACGTCTCGAACAGCGCCGTGTCCCTGCGCTGGCCGGAATACGCGCTGGATGCCGTGAGACCCGGTATCTTCCTGTATGGCGGGCGGGTCGCCGCGGAGGGGGCAGTTCCGCCAGCACCGGTGCCGGCGGCGGTGGTAAGTGTGCGGGCGCGTGTGATCCTGGTCCGGGATGTACCTCCGGGATCATCAGTGGGGTATGGAGCGACGCACGTCGCCCGCGGCTGGGAGCGGTGGGCGACGCTGTCGATCGGATACGGCGATGGTCTGCCGCGCGCGCTGGGCAATCAGGGACATGCGCTGCTGCACGGGAAGAAGGTTCCGCTCATTGGCAGGATCTCGATGGACATGTGCGTGGTAGACATAACGGATCGGACGGATGCGACGGCGGGCGACGTCGCGACCCTGATCGGCAGCGATGGCGATGCCGGTATCACGGTGGACGAGGTCGCGCAGCAGGTGGGCACGATCAGCTACGAAATTCTTACGGGCCTCACGCAGCGACTCCCGCGCGTGGTGCGGAATACACATGCAGCAGAATGATCTCGTAGGCGCGGCACAGGCGGCGATGCGCAACGCATATGCGCCGTACTCGCAGTTCCGTGTGGGCTGCGCCATCGAGGGTGAGAGTGGAAACGTGTATACAGGTTGCAACATCGAGAACGCATCGTTCGGTCTGACGAACTGCGCGGAGCGCGTGGCGGTCGGTGCCGCCGTTGCGGCGGGCGAGCGGCGTTTCCGCCGTGTGGTGATCGTGAGCGATTCGCCGTCGCCGGCCGCGCCGTGCGGCGCGTGCCGCCAGGTCATTGCCGAGTTCGGCGAGACGTCGGTGGAATCATGGGGCAGGGATGGCGGCGTGGCGCGCTGGAGCGTTGCGGAGCTGCTGCCGGGACAGTTCGAGCTGCCGGGGCGGGAGCGCGCATCATGATGAAGTGCATGAAAGGGCTGGGCCTGCTGCTCGCGGGCGTTGTCGCCTTCACGGGCTGCGACCGCGAGGACCCGACCAGCATCGGCGGTGTGCTGATCCCCGACGAGAGCGTGCGCACCTTCGAGGTGATCCTCGATGCGGACGACTTCCTCGTCATGGACACCGCGTTTTCGACATTCCCGCCCGCGCAGTCCAACTTCATCGTGCTCGCGAACTCGTACGAGGGCGTGCTGAGCGCGAACGAGCTGATGCGGTTCCGCGTGTCCCCGATCATCGGCGTACCGGACAGTGCGGGCGTGATCCAGGTCGACAGCCTGCCGAAGCTGATCAGCGGGCGGCTCGTCGTGAAGTTCGACACGGTCGCGTCTGACCGCACCGGCCCCGTCGTGCTGCACCTGTACCGCGCGGGCGAGATGTGGGACTCGACGGATGTCTCCTGGCAGAACCGCACGGCGGGGACGCCATGGGCAACGCCGGGCGGAACGCGCGGCGCGCTCCTCGACACCGCGACGTTCGCGACCGCGGACTCCGTCGTGTTCGATGTGGATACTGCGACGCTGGCGGCGTGGCGCGATTCGACGACACAGGTCCCGGGTGTGCTGCTCACAGCGGAGTCGCCGGATGTGCGGCTGCGCGGGCTGACGCCGACCCTGTTCGTCAACATGCAGACCTCGATCGGCGATACGGTCGTAACCGTGCCGGTGCCGCCGTTCGTGAAGCGTACGATTCAGGACCCGGTGCCGCCGCCGTCTTCGAGCGACCCGCACGTCGGGGGCGTGCCGTCCTGGCGCACCATTCTGCAGCTGGATCCGGACTTCGAGAACCTGGAAGTGCCGTGTCCGTTCTCGGCGACGTGCACCGTGCGTCTGCGCGATGCGAGCATTGCGCGCGCAGAACTGCTGCTGCAGCCCGTGGTGAGTCCGCCGGGCTTTGCGCCTGAGCTGCCGCTCACCGTGCTCGTCTACACGCTGCTGCCCACGCCGGAGCTGCCGCTCGTCCGTTCGCCGCTCGCGACCGGGCAGGGCTTTACAACGATCAGCAACGGCAACTTCCGGACGCCGGGCGCACCAATCGCGCCGATCCAGATCACGTCGTACATCCGTTCCGTCGTGACGCCTGCCGACACGACCGCGTTCAGGACGCGGTATCTGACGCTGATGCAGGGCGGCACCACGACAGTCGGCTACGGCACGTTCAGCGCAGGGCCGCAGCTGCGGCTGCGCCTTTCGGTTTCGCAGGAGATCCAGCTGCCATGATGCGACGTCTGTTCGTTCTTCCGATTTGCGCGGTCGCAGCACTGGCGACACTGCCGCTGCAGGGTGCTGCGCAGACGCTGTTCTCCACGCGCGGCCTCGGCGCGCCGATCCGTCCGATCGATGCGCGCGCCACGGCACTCGGCGGCAGCACGACGGGTCTGTTCGGCTTCAACCTCGCGTTCGACAATCCGGCCGAGGCGTCCGGCATCCTGCGGCGCGGCGCCAGCGCGACGATCCAGCCGTCCTGGACGAAGGTGGACCTCGGCGGTGGTGACGAATCGATCGGCGGATCGCGCTTCCCGCTCATCCGCGTCATCTACCCGGTGTCGCCACGCCTCACTGCAACGCTCGGCTACGGCGGATACCTGGACCAGACATGGGGCGTGGTCGCCAGCGGTGAGGAAGTGCTCGGAACGGATACCATCGGCACCACCGACGTGCTCCGGTCGCAGGGCGGTGTGTCACAGATCCGATTCGGATTCGCATACTCGCTCACCGACAACCTTGCCGTCGGACTGACGGGCGGAATGTATACGGGCAGTCTGGACCGCTCGATCCGCCGCACGTTCGAGGACACCGTCTCCTTCCAGTCCTTCGAGTCGCGGCTGCGCTGGTCGTACAAGGCGCCGCAGGCCACGATCGGCGCGCGCTGGGACGCGATGACCGGCGTTCGCCTCGGCGCAGCCGTCACGGTCGGCGGCAAGCTGAAGGCGAGTGCGGAAGAGGGTGTTGCAGAGGATCGCGAGTACGGCGCGCCAATGAAGCTGACGGCGGGCGGCAGTGCGCAGGTGTCGCGCGACCTGATGGTGACGGCAGGCCTGACGCGCGAGCGTTTCCCGGAAGTCACCAGTGAGGGGTCGGGCGTGCCCGGCAGCGCAGGTACGTCCACGCACGATGTCTGGCAGTACGGCGGCGGCGTCGAGTATACGGGTATGCGTAACGCCACGCGGACGCTCCCGCTCCGTCTCGGCGGACGGATGGGCACACTGCCGTACGCCGGTGCGACGGAGGAAGCGCCGAAGGAGTGGGCCGTGTCGTTCGGCACCGGCTTCACGCTGGCGACGGAGCAGCGTCTGCCGCAGGCGCTGCTGGACGTGAGCCTCGAGCGTGCGGGCCGAAAGGGCCTGGAAAGCACTGCGCTGCCGGACGGCCTGAGCGAGAGCTTCTGGCGCCTGAACGTGTCCCTGTCGCTGTTCGGCCGATGACTCCCCGCAAGCGGGCGTACATCGAGACGTACGGCTGCCAGATGAACGTGAGCGATGGCGAGCTCATGGAGGGGATCCTCACGCGCGGCGGCTACGACATCGCGCAGCGCCCCGAGGATGCGGACGTCATCATCGTGAACACCTGCGCAATCCGCGACCACGCCGAACAGCGCGTGGTCGGCCGCGTGGGCGATCTCTATCGCCTGAAGCGGGACCGTCCGGACATCGTGATCGGTGTGACGGGCTGCATGGCGCAGCGGCTGGGCGAGCGCATGCTCGAGCAGGTGCCGCATCTCGATCTCGTCATGGGACCCGACTCGTATCGCGGGCTGCCGGATGCACTGGCGAAGCTGAGGCCGGCAACACTGCCCGGTGGCGCGGTGGCGTCTGTGACGGCAGAGGCGACGTCGCATACGAGACGTACCCTGCCGGTACTCGGCGAGGCCGCCGCGAAGGCGCCGCGCCTGGCGATGCTGGATTTCGTGGCGGAAGAGAACTACGAAGGCCTCGAGCAGCGGCGCGCATCCACGGTCACTGCGTGGGTGCCCGTGCAGCGCGGGTGCAACTACCGCTGCACGTACTGCATCGTGCCCTACGTCCGCGGCTCCGAGAAGAACCGCGCGCCCTCCCACATCATCGACGAAGTGCGCGGCCTCGCCGCGAAGGGTCTCACGGAAGTCGTGCTGCTCGGCCAGACCGTCAACTCGTACGAAGCGGAGGACTGGGATTTCGCGCGTCTGCTGCGCGCGGTGGCGCGCGTGGACGGCATACGGCGGGTGCGCTTCACGTCGCCGCATCCGAACGACATGACGCAGGCGTTGATCGACGTGATGGCGGAAGAGCCGGCGGTGTGCAAACAGCTGCATCTGCCCGCGCAGTCCGGGCACGACCGCACACTGAAGCGGATGCTGCGGCGCTACACGGTTGCGCAGTACCTGGACATCATTCGCCGAGTGCGCGAAGCGATGCCGGGCATTGCACTGTCCACCGACATCATCGTCGGGTTCCCGGGCGAGACGGACGAGGAGTACGAAGCGACGCTCGATCTCATGCGCGAGGTGCGCTTCGACGACGCGTTCATGTACAAGTACTCGCTGCGCGAGGGCACGCCCGCGACGCGGCTTCCGCTGTCGCAGCACGTGGCGCCCGAAGTGGCGCAGCAGCGTCTCGAGCGGCTGATCGATCTGCACCGCGAGATCCAGCTGGAGATCAATACCGCGGAGCTCGGCCGTGTCGAGGAAGTCCTGGTCGAGCGTGTCGCGAAGTCCGCGGGCGACGTGCTGGGCCGCACGGACAGCTTCAAGGTCATCGCGTTTCCCGGCGATCCGTCGAGCATCGGTTCCTACATGCACGTCCGCACGACGCAGACGTCCGGTGCGACGTTCCGCGGCGCAGCCCTGCCAGCCAGCCCCGCACACCGCGTAGCCTAGTCCGATTCCGCTATCGCTGCGCCCCGCGCGCGCAGCGATCGTGGACCCATGTCATTCCTCCGCGCTGACGCGCTGCCGTGACGCCGCTCGTGCGCTGCACACTCGCGTACGTGTGCGGACTGGTGGTGCCGTTCTACCTGATGCCGTCGTCTGGTGCGGCGTTGTCCGGGTTGCCCGCACGCCTGGCGTGCGCCGCGGTGGTCGTGTGGCTGATCGTGCGCTCTGCCTGGCCGCGCACCGGTTCGAAGCCCGGTGTGCCGCTGCTGCTGTTCGCACTGCTCGGTGTGGCGGCGGGCGTGCGCGCGCGCAACGAAAGCGACGCGGACTGCCGGTCGCGGATTCCGCACAATGCCAGGGTGACGTTCGCGGGTCAGCCGTCGTCGCTGCCGGGCGAGAGCGGAAAGTTCGTGCTGGTGCTGGTGCGGGCTCGGGCGGACGGCGTCGCGCAGTGCGAGGGAGTCGTGACGGCGAAGCTGCCGAAGAACACGCCGCGCGCGCTGCAGGACGGTCGCGCACTCGCGGGCGCGGGTGTGTGGATGACGTTCGAGAGTGCGACGCGGTTGCCGCTCATGCCGCAGCGCCGCGGCATGCTGCTGATCCGCAAGGTCGAGGAGGCGCCGCAGGCGACGCCGGTTTCCCGCATGATCGCGATGCGGACGCGGGCGCAGCTCTCGCTGCGTGCGACGCTCGACCAGGCCGGGATGGCGGAAGCGCTGGTGCTCGCGCAGCGCGAAGGATTGGACCGCGAGGTGAACGACCGCTTCGCTGCGACCGGACTGTCGCATCTGCTGTCGATCTCCGGCACGCACGTCGGTCTCGTTGCCGCACTGCTGATCGGACTCGCGACGTTTCTGCGGATCGGCGGCAACCGCGGCCAGGCGGGTGCCACGGTCGGTGTGATCGCGTACGTGGTTTTTCTCGGCGCACCCGCCGCCGCTGCGCGCTCCGCGATCCAGGTCGTGCTGGCACTGGGATCTCGCGTGCTGCAGCGGCCGTCGGAGCCTTACACTGTGCTGGCCGCCGCGGCGCTGTATCTCCTCGCGGCGTATCCGCTCAACCTCCTGGACGCTGGATTCCAGCTCTCGTTTGCCGGGGTCATCGGCCTGATCGCGTACCGGCGGCCGGTCGCGGACGCGCTGCCTCGCCGGCTGCCGAAATGGATCCGCGACGGCGCCGCCGCCAGCATTGCCGCAAGTGTCGCGACGATTCCCATCGCAGCCCTGCATTTCGGTCAGGTTGCGCTCATCGGGATCCCTGCGAGCATTGTTGCCGTGCCGCTCGTCGGATTCGCAATTCCCGCCGTCGCACTGGTGATGGCGCTGGCGGGCATGAGCATGCCCGCTGCGCGCTTCTTCGCCGCGGGTGCCGACGTGCTGCTCTGGCTGGTGGACCGTGTTGCCGGGATCGCGGTGTCGGTGCCGTACGGTCATGCGCCGCTGTCCTGGTCGTCGCTCATGGCGATGCTGTTCCTAATGGCGGCAGCGGTGTGGGCGGCGGCGTGGGACCGCGAGCGACGGGCGGCGGGCGAGTCTGTCGGCTCGCAGTGGGCGCCAGGTGCGGCCGGCGCACGGGGCCCCGGCGGACGTATCGCGGTACGCGCGAAGCGCTGGCGTGTCGCGACGTATGCGGCAGCATTTGTAGCAGTCGTCGCATGGACGCCACAGCTTCAGGGGCTGCGCCCCGGCGGTGCCGTCGAGCTTCATGCGATCGATGTGGGGCAGGGTGATGCCGTCGCCATCCGGACGCCGCACGGCCGGTGGATCCTCGTGGACGCCGGCCCGCGCAGTCCGACGTTCGATGCGGGGCGCGCGCGGGTCGCACCGTACCTGCTCGATCACGGCGTCCGCCAGCTCGACCTGCTCGTGCTCACGCACCCGCATGCGGATCACATCGGCGGCGCCGGCGCGGTGTTCGACATCATTGGCGCGGACGCCGTGATCGATCCGTCATCGGCCGCTCCAATGCCGCTGTACGTGCAGACCATTGAATCCGCGGAACGCCATGGCACGCAGTGGTATCGCGCCGGAACCGGCCGCCACGTCGATCTGGACGGCGTGCGCCTCGAGTTCCTGCATCCGGCCGGCGAATTCCTCGATCCGGCGGGCGACCTCAACGATTTCAGCGTCGTATTCCAGCTCCGGTACGGCGAGTTCTCCGCGGTCTTCACAGGGGACGCCGGTGCTGCGATCGAGGCCGGGATCATCGATCGCTATGGCGCCGCGCTCCGATCCGGCGTGCTCAAGGTCGGGCACCACGGCAGCGCGACATCCACGTCGCAGGCGTTCCTGAATGCGGTGGACCCGCAGGTGGCGCTGATTTCGGTCGGCCGCGGCAACCGGTACCGCCATCCCAACCCGGCCGTACTGGCCCGCCTTCTGCGCCATCACGTCCGCGTGTTGAGGACGGATGAACAGGGATCCGTAGTGGTCCGCGCCCGGCCGGACGGCAGTTTCCGGCTCGCGACCGTGCGATGAGAGCCATTCTGCGGGCCGCCGCCGGCGCAGAGACGCCGTCGCCGGTCGACCTCCCGCCGGGCGTGGCACTTCTTCAGGGTAGGTGGATCCCGTGGGTCGGCGGTATCTTTACGGGAGCCGTCCGACCGGCCGCCGCGGTCACCCTGGGTGAAACGATCGTGGTGTATCCGGGAACTGTGATCAGCGAGCGGCTCATGCGGCATGAGCTCGAGCACGTCCGGCAGTGGCGCGAGACGGGGTGGACGTTTCCCCTCCGCTATGCGTTCGAGTATCTGCGGCACGGGTACAGGGACAATCCGTACGAGGTCGCGGCCAGGAACGCCGAGCAGGGCTGAGCTCGTTGTCTTTTTTTTGAGATTTTCTGACCGCCGCGGCGGTCTATCATTCAGCGGGAGATCATCATGGGTCAGCCGATCGTCACCATCGACCGGCACATTATCGATCAGCAGAGCAGGTTCCCCGAGGCGACCGGCTCCTTCAGCGGCATCATGTACGATCTCGCCTTTGCGGCGAAGATGATCGCGCGTGAGGTCACGAAGGCCGGCCTGGTCGACATCCTGGGCGGCACCGACGAGCGCAACATCCACGGCGAGGAAGTTCAGAAGCTGGATGCGTGGGCGCACGAGGTGATCTTCAAGGCGTTCGATCACTCGGGCCATCTGGCGTGCATGGCCAGTGAAGAAGCCGATGACATGATCGCCATCCCTGACAAGTTCCCCAAGGGGAACTACGTCCTGCTCTACGACCCGCTGGACGGCTCATCCAACATCGACGCAAACGTCTCCATTGGTACGATCTTCTCCATCCACCGGAAGGTGACGGATGGTGTCGACGGCACATTGAAGGACTGCCTCCAGCCCGGCTGGAAGCAGGTGGGCGCTGGCTACGTCGTATACGGCTCGTCCACGATGCTCGTGTATTCCACGGGGCACGGCGTGTTCGGCTTCACGCTCGATCCCTCGATCGGCGAGTTCCTGCTGAGCCACCCCGACATCCGCATTCCCACGCCCGGCAAACAGATCTACAGTGTGAACGAGGGCAACTACTCGCTTTGGAGCCCCGGCCAGCGCGCGTTCGTGGATCACCTGAAGGGTGTGGACGGCAAGGGCCGCACGCCGTGGTCGGCGCGCTATATCGGCTCTCTCGTCGCCGACTTCCATCGCACGCTGCTGTATGGCGGAATCTTCATGTATCCGGCGGACTCGAAGTGCCCGGACGGCAAGCTGCGGCTGCTGTATGAGGCGGCGCCGCTCGCGTTCATTGCCGAGCAGGCGGGCGGCTGTGGTACGGACGGGACGCGCAGTATCCTGCAGATCGAGCCTGGGTCACTCCATCAGCGGACGCCGGTCTACCTCGGCGACCGCCACTGGGTCGCGCTCGCCGAGGAATACCTCGCGGGAAGACACCAGGAAGAGCTGGCGATCGCCCGCTGACCATCGCCAGCTGACGCTCGCCCCCGGACGATCGTCCGAGGACGGGCGTCGCTCTGCCTAGGTCGTGGCTTCCGAGCCCGGCACGCAGTTCATGCCGGCGTTCTTCTCAACCGTCACCGTGTATGTGCCCGTGCGCTGCACGGTGATGGTGATCATCCCGTGCACGTTCGTGCAGTACGTCACGTTGTCCGGCTGTCCCAGCAGCCGGTTGAGCGCATTCACGCGCGGGTGTGACACCCCGTTCCCCGAGATGATCGAGACGTTGGGCGACGTATGATCGACCCATGCCGACGTGCCGAATACGCCATTGTCGAAGATGGCGTTGTTCGCACCGTGGTGTCCCACCTTCAGCACATCCACGTTGTTCGTCAGGGCAGGGAACTGCGTCCGCCACCGCAGGTTCGCCTCCACCTCGCCGTCCCCCGTGAAGAACATGTCGAACGTGCCGAGCTGCAGGCGCATGCCGACGGAGCCCTCGTTCAGCAGGTCGCCATCATTGGTGTTCTGGTTGATGTACGTCGGCAGCGGCGGCACGAAGCGGAGCGTCGCAGCGGTCTCCGCATAGCCGATCGTGTAGTCGCGGGTCTGTGAGCCGGCGAGGGCGATGACGCTGTCGGCGCGCGTGTTCGCCGTCGCAATCACGCTCGTGTAGGTGGAGAGCGTCCGGACCTGGCCGTTGTACAGGAACGTCCCCACCTCGAATAGGTTGAGGACGTCGGTCATTCCGAGATAGTGGTCCCCGTGCGCGTGCGTGAGGAGCATCAGCGCCAGGGTATCCACGCCGAATGCCGGCAGCGTCCTGGCCACGTAGCCGTTGTCCTGGCTCATCAGGCCGGACGGGCCCGCGTCGACCAGGACATGGACCCGGCCGGCAGAGGTCGAGTCCGTGATCAGGATCGCATCCCCCGGTGCGCCGTCGTTCGGGCCGAGATTAAGCATCCGGATGATGAGTGCACCGCCGGGCGCACCCTGGATCGTGAAATGGATGGTCCGCGTGGTCTCCGCCAGGCCGTCCCGGGCGGTAACCACGAGCGTGTGCGGTCCGGGCGTCGAGACCGTGCCGCCGGGGAGGAACGCGCGGCCGTCCACAGTCGCCGTGTACGTCCCGCGATCGATGGCGATCCCGATGGTCACCGGTCCGGGGTACGTGGTCCCCTCCGTCACCCCGGAAATCGTGACCTCCGGCGGGTCAGGCTCGGCCGGTCCGCTGCTGCCCGAGTCGCATGCGGCTAATCCGAAGGCGATCAGGAGGGGCAGGGCGAGGAAGGCTGGCCGGCGCATTGAAAACTGCATTTCTGTCCTGTTCAGCTATTGACTTGTCACGATCGCGTATCGGGGAAGTACAACGGTGGAACGGCCCAAGATCAAGGGTTGACGGTGGTTCCGGCGAGGCTTACCGTTTCGCGTCTCATATCGCCCGGACCGGCGGTCTGAATTTGAGGTCCATCCCCGAGCAACAACCGCAGCAGGAGCTTTCATGCTTCGACGTATCCTGACGGCCGGCATAGTGCTGGCTCCACTCTTCCTCTCCGCATGCGACGACAACGACACGACCGGGCCCAACGGGACGCCGGGCACGGTGGCCGTGCGCGCATACGTCGACAGTGATGGCTCCGGCACTTTCAATGAAGGCGACATCGCGATCGCCGGTCAGCCGATCACGCTGATCGTGCCCGACGAGTCGGCCGAGCAGGCGACGACCGACGCCGAGGGCGTCGCGACGTTCACGGGCGTGACGCCGGGCAGCTATACGGTGCAGTTCAGCGGCGTGGTACCGGACGGCGCCGTTCTGGCGACGGCGTCCCGGCCGGTCGTCGTCGTCCCGTTCCTCGGCGGCACGGTGAGCGGCCAGTTCCGCTACGTATTCAACCCCGGCTCGATCACCGGCGTGCTGTTCCGCGACAACAACAGCAACACGACGTTCGACGCGGGCGACACCCCCGCACCGGGGACTGAGGTTCTGCTGTTCGCAGGCACCGACACGACGGGTGTCGTCCTGAACGCGGACACCACGGACGCCAGCGGCGCGTTCGCCTTCCCGGTCGTGCGCGCGGGCGACTACACGCTGCTCTTCCACGCCTTCCCGACCATTACGCTCGTCGGCGGCAATACGCAGCCGGTTACGGTTGTGACGCAGGAGACGACGGACGTGCCGGTGCGGTTCACGGGCAGCCTGCTGAGCACGATTGCGCAGGTCCGTGCCACGCCAGTCACGACACCAGCCACGACCGTCGCCTTCGAAGGCGTGGCGACAGTTGCGCAGAATACCTTCGCGTCACCGGTGGGCGGTGGCACTACCTCACAGCAGGTCTACGTGCAGGATGCGACGGCGGGTATCCTGGTGTTCGGGATCCCGGTAGGAGCGAACATCGGGATCGGCGACAGCGTCCGGGTCATCGGCACGCGCGCCGTGTTCAGCGGCGAGGCCCAGGTCACGAACCCCACGATCACGAAGCTCGGGGCGGTAACGCCCCGGTCACCGAGACCGGTATCGATCGCACAGGTTCTGGCCGGCCAGTTCATGGGTGAGCTGATCACCGTGCCGAACCTGCTGGTCCGCAGCGTCGGCAATGTCAGTGGGACGACTGGTTCATACAACGTCAACGTTCAGGGTGCGACCGCAGCGGACACGTTCCAGGTGCGGATCCCGTCGTCGAACACCGGCATTCCGGCGTCGACATGGGTTGTCGGCCAGCGTTACGACGTGACAGGTGACCTCGGTGTGTTCAACACTCTGCCTAACCTGAAGCCGCGCTCGCCCGCGGACGTGACAGTTCGCAGCAACGCGATGCCGATCGCAGAAGCGCGAACGCACGCGGCCGGAGACACCGTCATGGTCGAAGGTGTTGTGTATGTCGGCACAAACGTTTTCAACGTCGCCAGCACGTATATCATGGATGCGACCGGTGGAACGAATGTCTTCAACGTACCGGCCGGTGTGACACTCGTTCCGGGTGACAGCATCCGCGTGACAGGCATGGTCACGTTCTTCAGCAACGAGTTCGAGGTCGCGCGGTTCTCATCGACGAGCCCGCCGATCATCGAAGTGCTGGGTACGGGTGCGATCCCGCAGCCGCGGACCGTTACTGGCGCCCAGCTGGCCTCGAGGGCGTACGACGGACAGCTCGTCCGTACCGCTGGTCTGCTGGTAGACAGCCTGGGTACGGTGAGCGGGTCGACAGGCTCCTTCAATGTGTTCGTGACCGCACCGGACGGAACGCACATGATCGTGCGTAACGACCGCAATACGACCGGTATCACCACTGCGAACTTTACGGTAGGGTCCCGGTTCGATGTTACAGGCGCAGCGCTGAACTTCGGGTCGTCGGCGCCGTTCACACCGCAGATCAAGCCGCGGTCGCCGGCGGATATCGTGCCGACACCGACAGATGTCATCACAATCGCGGCCGCTGAGGCCCTGCTCGATGATGATACCGCTACGGTCGAAGGCGTGGTGACGTCGGGTCAGGGCGGGATCACGAACGGCGCGATCTACATCCAGGATGCCACCGGCGGCATCCAGGTGTTCAACGTGCCAGCCGGTGCCGGCATCGTGACCGGTGATTTCATCCGTGTCAACGGAATTCTGGACACGTTCAATGGCGAGCGGGAGATCGTCCGCTTCAACACCACGACTCCGCCTGTGATCACTGTGCTGGGCAAGGGCGTCGTGCCCGCGCCTCGTGTCATTACCGGTACGCAGCTGCTCAGCCGCGCATTCGAGGGTGAGCTCGTTCGCGTAAATGGCCTGACTGTCACAGCGGTCGGTGCGACGGACGGAAGCGGCCGTTACAACGTGACGGTTAATGCGCCGGATGGCGCCGTCATCACTGTCCGCCTGGAAAGCCCGGCAGGATCTATCCCGCCGTCCTCGATTTTCACAGTAGGCAATGTCTACGACGTAACCGGAATCGCCGCTGGCTTCGGTAACACGACGACGGTCGAGCAGCTCAAGCCGCGCACCGTAGCAGACATCGTGACGCATTAATGACCATGAAAACTCAAGCGAAAAGTGAAGGCAAAGTGACCAGGCATTTTGAGCGGGCGCGCCGCCGCGCGGCGGCGGTGCTGTGTGCGGTGGTGCTGCTCGTCGGAGCGGGCTGCTCGGATGATCCGGAGCCGGTGTTCGCGATCCCGGGGACCGGCAGTGTCGAGGGGCTGCTGTTTCTCGACACGGACCAGGACGGCCTGTACGACCCGTCCGTCGGTGACCGGCTGCTGCCGAACGTGAATGTGCGCCTGCTGGCGCGCGGCACGGACCAGGTCCTGGCGGGCTCGGATGCGCAGACGGACATGAACGGCCGCTTCACGATCACTGATGTCGCGGTCGGCACGCACGAGCTGAGCATTGACACCACGGGCATCGGCGCAGGCGTCTTCTTCTGCCAGAACCCGATCCCGGTCAGCGTCTTCCTGAACGAGTCGTTCTTCCAGACTGTCGCCGCGCGCGGCGGGTGCGTGATCACCATCGCGGAAGCGGAAGCGCTGGCGCCGGGCTCGCCGGTGACGCTGCTCGGACGCGTGACGTCGACGCCGGGCCAGCTCGGTACGGGCCGCATGTATGTCGAGGATGCGACCGGCGGCGTGCGCGTGACGAACCTGAACACGGGCGGTGCCACGCTCGCGATCGGCGACCTGGTCGAGATCTCCGGCGTGATCGGCCTGATTTCGGGCGCAGCCGGTGAAATGGAAGTCACGGCGGGCAGGCTCAACAGCCAGACCACGCTGGCAGCGCCGCTCGACACGGCGGAGGTCACTTCCGGCGAGATCACGACGGCGGCACAGACGTCCGCGGCAGACCCGCTGCTCGGCACACTCGTGACGGTGCGCAAGGCGAGTCTCACGGCCATCTGGGGTGAGGGTCAGCCGAGCACGCGCAACGCGAGCTTCTCGGACGGCAGCGGCGTCGCAGTCCTGCGCGTCGAGAGCTCCGTGATCTCCTTCCCGAACGCATCGGACGTGGTGCCGGGTCTGTCGGCGATCATCGGGCTGGGCAAGTGCTACGACATCACCGGCATAGCCACGAACTTCGGTTCCGTCGGCCAGCTCACGCCGCGCACACTCGCAGACATCGTGGAGGTTCCGTGCTCATGACGCGCCTCCATTCCAACTTTGCCCAGAGGGTGAACACCATGAGGAACAGCACCGCCCGCGTCCTTCTCGGATGCGTGCTCGCCCTGTTCACATTCGCGGGTTCTGCCAGCGCGCAGAACGCGACGACGACCGGCCAGATCCGCGGCACCGTCACGGACCCGGCCGGTGCGCCGGTGGTGGGCGCGAACATCGTCGCCCGCAACACCGCGACCGGTCAGGAGCGCGGCGTGCTGACGGAGCGCGCGGGTGTCTACACGATCCGACTGCTGCCGCCCGGGACGTATACCGTGCGCACGCAGATGATCGGCATGGCGCCGATGACCACGCCGGATGTGAGGGTCGCGATCGGCCAGACCGCCACTGTGAACTTCCAGCTCGCGACGCAGGCGATCGAGATCGAGGCGGTCGAGGGCAGCTCCGTACGGCCGCCGATCGATGTCGCGGACGCGTCCGTGGTGCAGAGCGTGTCCCGCGTCGAAATCGAGCAGCTGCCCGTGCTCGGCCGCGACTTCACGGACTTCATCAACCTCTCCGGCCTCGTGTCGCCGGACCCGGGCGAGACGACCGGCGGCCAGTTCTCCATTGCGGGCCAGCGCGCGTCGCAGACGAACCTGCAGATCGATGGTGTCGACGCGAACAACGCGTTCTTCGGTGAGAACCGCGGCGGCACGCGCATCCCGTTCGTGTTCTCGCTCGAGTCGATCCAGGAGTTCCAGATCGTCACGAATGGATACGACGTCGAATACGGCAGCTACTCAGGCGGTATCGTGAACGTGCTCACCCGCGGCGGCACGAACGACTTCAAGGGCTCCGTCTACGGCAACTACCGCGGCAATGCGCTCACGGGCAGCAACTTCCTGAGCACCACGGAAGTCGGTGACTACGAGGTCACGCAGTACGCGGGCAGCTTCTCCGGCCCGATCAGGAAGGACAAGGCGTTCTTCCTGTTCTCGCTCGACGGCCAGCGCCGCCGCGAGCCGCAGATCCCGCTGCAGATCTCCGACTACGCCCCGGGCGGCGCGGACGAGGACTCGGCGACGTACGCGGATGTGCAGCGCTTCTGGGCGGCGCTCGACACCATCTACGGCGTGCCGAACGCGGCCGCGGGATTCCAGCCGTTCCAGACGACCAATGACGCAATCACACTGTTCGGTCGCGTGGACTGGAACATCAACCAGGCACACCGCCTGTCGATGCGCCACAACTTCTCAACGTTCGGAAACGACCGCGAGTTCGACGACAACTTCGACTTCCTCTACGGCGCATCCCGCGCGGAGAAGATCGAGAGCCACTCCAACTCGTTCGTCACCGAGCTCCAGTCCGTGCTCAACCCGTCGACGTTCAACGTATTCCGCTTTCAGTTCTCCAATGAGGACCGTCCGCGCAACGGCCACAACATCCGGCCGGCGCTGATCACCACGCTGTCGAACGGCGACCAGATCGGCTTCGGTGGCACGTTCGTCGGCTTCAACAACGACCTGGACGAGCGGAAGATCCAGCTGATCGACAACTTCACGAAGGCGTTCGACGCGCACACCGTGAAGCTCGGCCTGAACGCGATGTTCACGCACAACCGCAACTCGTTCCTGCCGGCGGTGTCGGGACGCTGCGGCCGCGGCAGCCAGGGCGCGGGTCTGTACTGCTTCAACAACATCGACGATTTCGAGGCGGGCGATCCGGCGTCGTACCAGTTCAACGTCCTGGCGACGGGGCCGGGGGTGCCGGTCTCGGAGTTCGACGTCCGCGAGCTGTCGTTCTATCTGCAGGACGAATGGCGTGCGACGCCGAAGCTCACTGCGACAGTGGGCCTGCGCCACGATCGCCAGTCGTTCGGCGATGCGCCGGGCCGCATCATCGACGTCGAGCGCGCGTTCGGATTCCGCACGGGCATTGCACCCGTCGACAACAACAACATCTCGCCCCGCCTGTCACTGGCCTATGACGTTGCTGGCGACGGCAACAGCGTGGTCCGCGCAGGCGCCGGCTACTTCTACGGCCGCGTCCCCTACGTCCTGGCCGGCAACGTGCTCGGCAGCCAGACACCGCTGTTCAACCTGACCTGCACGGGCTCCGCGGATGCCGGCGACCAGAACGCGCCGCCGTCGCCGCTCGGCTATCCGGACTGGTCGACCGGCGGGCAGGATAACCCGACGAACTGCGCGGGCTCCGGCGGCTTCTCCGGCGTGCCGACGTACACGCTGTGGAACAGCGACTTCGAGTATCCGGAGACGTTCAAGGCCAACCTCGGCTTCGCGAAGATGTTCGGCAGCCGCGCGCAGCTCTCGCTCGACCTGATCTACTCGAACAGCACCAACCTCTATACCGTGCGCAACCTGAACCTGCGCAACGCGCAGGACTCGCTGCCGGGTGAGGGCGGCCGCCGCATCTATACACCGGCCGCGCTGTTCAATCCGGGCGCTGCCAACATCGAGGGCTCGCGCATCTACTCGACGCTCGGCGACGTCTTCGTCAACTACACCGACGGCCGCGCCGAGTCCACGGTCGCGACTGTCGAGGGCAGCTACCGTCTGCTCGAGAACACGACGCTCCGCGGCTCATACACGTACACGCGCGCATTCGATAACTCGTCGTACTCCTGCTGCACGGCGTCATCCGGGTTCTCGAACCCGAACGTCGGCAAGTTCGGGCCGAACGAGATCGGCGGTGCGGGTGACGACGAGGGCGCATGGGGCCGCAGCGATTTCGCCCGCGACCACACGTTCATCCTATCCGGCTTCACACAGCTGCCGCTCGGCTTCAATCTCGCCACCATGTGGCGTGTCCAGAGCGGACGGCCGTACACGCCGGAAGTGAGCGGTGACATCAATGGCGACGGCGTCCAGTTCAATGACCGGCCGTTCATCTTCTCACCGGAAGACCTGCCGATCACCGAGACCGGTGATGCTGCGACGGCGATCCGGGATGCATACGCAAGCGTGCTGCGGAAGAACTCCTGCATCGGCGACTACGAGGGTGAGATCATCCCGCGCAACACGTGCCGTACGCCGTGGACGAACCAGCTCGACATGCGCGTGACCAAGTCGTTCAATACGACGCGCGACCAGCGCGCCGAGCTCCAGGTCGACTTCTTCAACGTGCTGAACGGCCTGAGCAAGCTGAACTGCGACAAGGACGAGTTCGCCGCCGCCATCTCGGCGAACAAGGACCTCCCGGGCTGGTGCGGCTGGGGCCGTATCACCACCGTCAGCGGTTCGAGCCGCAACATCTTCTCGACCAGCGGCTTCAACACCGCGACCAATGAGATTACCTACACGCCGTCCACCTCCTTCGGTCGTGAGAGCGTGGTGGGCTCGAACCTGCTGCTGCAGTTCCAGGCGCAGATTGCTTTGCGCTACTACTTCTGAGCGGGCGCCGTTGGGAGCGCAGGGATAGGGATGGGGATAAGGTTGGGGTAGAGGGGTTGGCCCCTTCGGGGGCCGGGGTAAGGGGTTAGGATGGGAGCGGGACGCTGCCGGAAGGTGGCGCCCCGTTCTTTTTTATGCGACGGGGGCGCGTGTCGTACACGAATCGCCTCTGCGAGCGCAGGGAGGGGGGGCGAAGGCCGCGCGTGAGGTGTTGGGGGCTATTATCGCTCGTTGGCGAGCACGGTTTTTACCGTGCGGTCCGGCGGGCGATTATCGCCCGCAATCGCGCACGCGGTGAGGCAGAAATGAGCGATTGCGCGGCTGAGGGCAAAATCGCACTCGGGATGTGCGCGCACAGTCGAAGCAGCAGGTACTGTTCAAAGGGCCTGACTGCGCGGCGCCTTCTCGCGCCCGATGCGGCCGAGGTGGGTATCATGGAAGGACGATGGATACTTGAGACCGTAGCCGAGGGCGCGGTCGAAGCCGATGTGGGCGACCCAGATCAGCGGAAGCGCGACCGACGATCCGGCAAACAGAAGCACCAGCGTGGCGGCAAGCGGAGCCGCGTAGCTGTGCACAAGGTTGTAGATGACCGCGCCGACCCGCGGGCCGCCCAGATATCCCGCGAAGCTGAGGTCGGGAAGGAAGAACAGCAGTAGAAACGTCGTCCATGAGCCTCCCGCCTGCCCATAGAGCGCCGCCGCCGCCGCCATCACCAGCACCCCCTCGGCCCGCAGCCACCCCCGCACGCTACCGTGAACGAATTCGGACATTGGCATTTGCAATGCGAAATGCGAAATGGGAAATGGGAAATGGGAAATGGGAAATGGGAAATGAAAGATGCGAATTCGCCCTTACGCCTTCGCCCTTCGCCCTCAAGCCCTTTGCCCCAGCGCCCTCACCACCTGAGCCCCAACCCTATCCCCATCCCCATCCCTGCGCGCTACGCCTGCGCGCTAATTTCCGCAGCAACCTCATCGATCAACGCACTCTTCTCAGGATACGGCAGGAACGCCGCCTCGAACCCCATAAGCGCAAGGTCCGTAAGCTCGGACCAGTCGAAGCCGAGCTCGGTGTGGGCGGCCCAGAACTCGTCGGTCATGGTGGTGCGGCTCATGAGGCGGTTGTCGGTGTTGAGCGTGACGACGAGGCCGTGGTCGTAATAGAGGCGGAGTGGGTGGTCGGCGACGGACTCGGTCGCGCGCGTCTGCACGTTGGACGTCAGGCAGACCTCGAGCGGGATGCGGAAGTCGTTGACGAACCGCATGAGGTCCGGGTTCTCCAGCAGGCGTGTGCCGTGGCCGATGCGGCGGGCGTGGCACCGGTGGATGGCCTGGTGGATCGATGCGGCGCCGAACGCTTCGCCTGCATGGATGGTGATGGGCAGGTTCGACTCGGCCGCGAGGTCGAATGCGACCTGGTGCTCGCTCGGCGGGTTGCCGGACTCGGCGCCGGCCAGGTCGAACGCCACGACGCCGCGGTCGCGGAAGTCCACGGCCGCGCGCGCCAGGTCGACCGACACGGACGCGGGCAGATTGCGCAGTCCGCAGACGATCAGGGCGGTCTGGATGTTGTCCGCGGCTTCCGCCCGTCGCAGCCCCTGCAGTGCCGCCTCGATCGCGTCGTGGTAGGACAGCCCATCCCGTGTGTTCAGCGCGGGACAGAACCGCACCTCCATGTAGCGCACGTTCTCCTCGGCGGCGTCGTGCGCGAGCTCATACGCGATCCGCTCGAGCGCGTCGGCGGTCTGCATGATGGAGAGCGTGACATCGAAACGGGCCAGGTAGTCGACGAGGTCGCGGGCGTCGGTGACGCACATGTAGTCCGCGAGCGCGTCCGCGGACGACGCCGGCATCGCCACGCCGTACTCCTTCGCCAGCTCGAGCATTGTCGCCGGCCGAAGCGAGCCGTCGAGGTGCACGTGCAGATCGGTCTTCGGGAGCGCGCGGACCAGGTCGCGCGTCGGTTTGCGCTCGGATCGCGCTTCGGGCTCGTTCATCACGCGGCTGTGCCTCGTTCGTTGTCGGAAAATTTCAGTTCGCGCCCGGCGCCGGAGCCACGGATGCCGGAGCGCCTGCCGGATGCCGGAGCGTCGCCTCGGTGGTGAGCGCCTCGGTCCTGCGGGACCGGTCCTCCGCCTGTGTCCGGCTGGTCACCGTCGCATTCGACCGCAGTGCGGCGTGCGCAGCACCGAGCCGCGCGACGGGAACGCGGAACGGCGAGCAGGAAACATAATCGAGACCGGTGTCATGGAAAAACTGGATCGAGCGCGGCTCACCGCCGTGCTCGCCGCAGATGCCGACCTTGAGGCCGTGCCGGCTGCGCCGCCCGTCCCACGTCGCAATCTGGACCAGCTGGCCGACACCCTCCACGTCCAGCACCTGGAACGGGTCGTCATCGAAGATGCCGGCCTCGACGTACGACGGCAGGAAGCTGCCCGCGTCGTCGCGCGAGATGCCGAGCGTGGTCTGTGTCAGGTCGTTCGTGCCGAACGAGAAGAAGTCCGCGTACGTCGCGATCTCGCCGGCGAGGAGCGCCGCGCGCGGCAGCTCGATCATCGTTCCGACCAGGTACGGCAGCTGGATGCCGCTCTCCTCCATCACCTCTTCCGCCACGCGCTCGATGATCTCGCGCTGCTTCTTGAGCTCGATGTCCGTCGCAATCAGCGGCACCATGATCTCCGGCAGCACGCGCACGCCCTCTGCCGCGACCGCGACCGCCGCCTGGAAGATCGCGCGCGCCTGCATCGCCGTGATCTCGGGATAGCTCAGACCCAGTCGCACACCGCGGTGGCCGAGCATGGGGTTCGCCTCGCGATGCCGCTCGATCGAGTGCGCGACCGTCGCTGCGGGGATACCGGCATTCGATGCGAAGTGCTGCAGCTCCTCCTCCGTACGCGGTAGGAACTCGTGCAACGGCGGGTCGAGCAGACGGATCGTGACCGGCAGGCCTTCCATTGCGCGGAATATGCCCGCGAAGTCGTCGCGCTGCATCGGCAGCAGGCGCGCCAGCGCGCGCTCGCGTTCCGCGTGCGAGTCTGCCAGGATCATTTCGCGCATGACCTGGATGCGGTCGCCCTCGAAGAACATGTGCTCGGTGCGGCACAGGCCGATGCCTTCGGCGCCGAACTCGCGCGCATTGGCCGCGTCCGTCGGCGAGTCCGCATTGGCGCGCACTTTCAGACGACGCAGGCTGTCCGCCCACTCCATGATCGTGTGGAACTCCGGCGTCAGCTCCGGCTCGACAGTGCCGACCTGTCCCAGCAGCACGCGGCCGGTGGTGCCGTCAACTGTGACCCAGTCGTGTTCGCGCACCACGATGTCGCCCGCACTGCACGTGCGCGCGTCGTCATCGATATGCAGTGCGGTTGCACCCACCACACAGCACTTGCCCATGCCGCGCGCAACGACCGCCGCGTGTGACGTCATGCCGCCGCGCGCTGTCACCACGGCCTGTGCCGCGACCATGCCGTGGAAGTCGTCCGGCGATGTCTCCTCACGCAGCAGAATCACGGCCTCGCCGCGCGCACCGCACTCGGCGGCGGTGCCGGGGTCGAAGCACGCGCGGCCGCTTGCGGCGCCGGGCGATGCGGGGAGACCCGTCGCGATGACGGTCACCTGTGCTGTGGGATCCAGGCGGGGATGCAGCAGCTGGTCGAGCTGTGCGGGGTCCACGCGCAGCACCGCTTCCGACTTGTCGATCAAACCTTCCTCGACCATGTCCACCGCGATGCGGATCGCAGCGCGCGCCGTGCGCTTGCCCGTGCGTGTCTGCAGCAGGTACAGCGTGCCGCGCTCCACCGTGAACTCGAGGTCCTGCATCTCGCGGTAATGCTGCTCCAGCGTGTGCTGGACCTCGAGCAGCTGCCTGTATGGGCCCGGCAGCGCCTTCGCCATCTCCGCGATCTCGAGCGGCGTACGGATCCCCGCGACCACATCCTCACCCTGCGCGTTCACCAGGAACTCGCCGAAGAACTTCCGTTCGCCCGTTGACGGATCCCGCGTGAATGCGACGCCGGTACCGCTGTCGTCACCCATGTTGCCGTAAACCATCGCAACGACGCTGACGGCAGTTCCAAGATAGTCCGGAATCCCGTTCAGCCGGCGGTATGCAATCGCGCGGTCGACGTTCCACGAGCGGAACACGGCCTCGATCGCACCCCAGAGCTGCTCTTCGGGATCGTCCGGGAACGGCTCGCCCGCATGCTCGCGCACCAGCTCCTTGAACTCCGCAACCAGGACCTTCCAGTCGGCGGCGTCGAGCTGCGTGTCGAGCTGCACACCGCGCTCTTTCTTGCGACGGTCCATCGCCCGGTCGAACACTTTCGGCGATACGCCGAGCACCACGTCGCCATACATCTGCACGAACCGGCGATACGAGTCCCACGCGAAGCGCTCATCGTTCGACGCCTTCGCGAGCGCCTCGACGGTGAAGTCGTTCAGACCGAGGTTGAGGATGGTCTCCATCATGCCGGGCATCGAAACCGCCGCGCCGCTGCGCACCGAGACGAGCAGGGGATTGGCAGTACCGCCGAACTGCTTGCCCGTGTCCTCCTCGAGACGCCGCACCGCCTGGCCGACCTGCTCCGTGAGGCCCTCGGGATAACGGCTGTCACGCAGATAGAAGCGGCAAACTTCGGTGGTGAGCGTGAAGCCCTGCGGGACGGGGATGCCGATGCGCGTCATTTCGGCGAGGTTCGCGCCCTTGCCGCCGAGCAGCGACTTGTCCTCGCGCCCGCCGTCCGCTTCGCCATTGCCGAAGTAGTAGACCATGCGATTGGGCATGCGTATTCCTCAGCAGTGCGGTGTGATGGTGCCGCCGCGCTCGATGTCGACGAGCGGCGCGGTGTAGTTGCCGGAGAAGCAGGCGTCGCAGAAGGGTCCGTTCTCCGCGACCGCCGCGGTCATCCCCTCGAGCGACAGATATCCGAGCGTGTCGACGTTCAGGTGCTGGCGGATCTGCTCGACGGACATGTTCGCACCGATCAGCTCGTCGCGCGTCGGCATGTCGATGCCGTAGTAGCAGGGGTGCTGGACCGGCGGCGACGCCACGCGGAAGTGGACCTCGCGCGCGCCCGCCTCGCGGATGAGCTGGATCAGGCCGCGGCTGGTCGTGCCGCGCACCAGCGAGTCGTCCACTACGACAACGCGGCGGCCCTGGATGACCTCCCGGACGGCGTTGTATTTGATGCGCACCTTGAAGTTGCGGCCTTCCTGCGTCGGATGGATGAACGTCCGGCCGACGTAGTGGTTGCGAATCAGCCCCAGCTCGAACGGCATGCCGGCCTGCTCGCTATAGCCGAGCGCGGCGGAGTTCGACGAGTCCGGCACACTGAAGACGCAGTCCGCGTCGACCGGGTGCTCCTTCGCGAGCTGCCGCCCGAACGCGCGCCGGGCACGGTCAACGCTCGTGTGCCAGATCTTCGAGTCCGGCCGCGCGAAATACACGAGCTCGAAGATGCACGGCGCATGGCGCACGGCACCGGTCAGCGGCGGGAGCGGCGAGATGCGGCCGTTCTCCACGCGCAGGATCTCGCCCGGCTCCAGCTCATGCTGGTCGGTCGCGCCGATCAGGTCGAGTGCGCACGTCTCGCTCGCGAACATGTAGCCGCCGCCGTGGCGCCCCATGATCAGCGGGCGGTAGCCCCACGGGTCGCGCGCCGCGTACAGCACGTCGTCCACAGTGATCAGGACGGAGAATGCGCCCGTGAGCTGGGACAGCGCCTCGCGCACCTGTTCGTCCACGGTCCCCGCACGCGAGCGCGCGATCAGGTGGACAATGACTTCGGAGTCCACGGTCGTCTGGAAGAGCGCGCCTTCGGCCACCAGCTGCTCGCGCAGTGTCTGCGCGTTCGTGATGTTGCCGTTGTGAACGAGCGCCAGGTCGCCGTGGTGGTACTTCACCAGGATCGGCTGCGCGTTGTGCAGACCCGGCCCGCCCGCCGTCGAATAGCGCGTGTGACCCAGAGCGGTGTGGCCGGGCAGTGTGGCCATCGCCTGGTCGTCGAAGCCGTCGACGATCAGGCCGTGCGCCTTGTGCAGCCGTGTCCTGCCGTCATCGCCGACAGCCGTGATCCCCGCGGCCTCCTGGCCGCGGTGCTGCAACGCATACAGACCGAGGAACGCGAGCTCCGCGGCCAGGTCCATTCCAGAAACTGCAACAATGCCGCACATGGCGGTGATTACCCTTCGATGGCTGTGACTGGTGCGCCCGTCTCCATCAGCAGCGGGATGGCAGTCCGGTAGATACCGGCAAGCTCCCCCACCGCCGCATCGATCGCGACGCTGTTTCCCGCACGGATGCGGAACTGACCGTTCTGTTGTGTCACCCGGCCTATGGCGCGGGCCTGAACGTCGTGCTTCAGGGCTGCGGCGAGAACCTTCTTCACGTCATCCGGCGCGCACGACACCACGATCCGGCCCTGGGCTTCGCCGAACAGCAGTGCGGCCGGTGTGACCGCGTCGTCGAGCTGGACATCAATGCCGAACGGTGCGTCTACGCCGAACGCGCACTCCGCGAGCGTCACGGCCAGGCCGCCCTCCGCGCAGTCGTGCGCGCTGCGCAGCACACGCTCCTCCGCCAGCTCGATCATCGCTTCCTGCAGTGCACGTTCACCCGCGAGGTCCACGGCCGGTGCATCACCCGCGACCAGGTCGTGCATCACCTTCAGGTACTCCGACCCGCCGAGCTCCTCCGAGTTGGCGCCAAGAAGGACGATCGCATCGCCTTCAGCGCTGAACGCGGACGGGATGTAGTGCTCCACATCGTTCAGCACACCAACCATGCCGATGACGGGAGTCGGATAGATCGCGCCACGCGGGTTCTCATTGTAGAGCGACACGTTGCCACCCGTCACCGGCGTGTCGAACGCCTTGCACGCCTCGCCGATGCCGGCGACAGCCTCGCGCAGCTGGTGGTAGACCTCGGGCTTGAGCGGGTTGCCGAAGTTGAGGTTGTTCGTAATCGCACGCGGCCGCGCGCCGACGCACACAATGTTGCGTGCGGCTTCGGCCACGGCGATCTGCGCGCCCCGGCGTGGATTGAGATAGACGTATCGGCCGTTGCAGTCCACGGTCGCGGCCACACCCATGCGCGTGCCGCGGATGCGCAGAACACCGGCATCGCCGCCCGGTCCGACTACGGTGTTCGTCCGGACGGATGTGTCGTACTGGTTGTAGACCCAGCGTTTCGACGCGATGGTCGGCGACGCGAGCAGCCGGCGCAGCACGGACGTGGGATCGGACGCGGCGTGCGAGTGGTCGAACGCGCCGACATCCATCGCACGCAGGCGCTGCACCTCCGCCGACTCCTTCGCCTCGCGCACGTACGTCGGGCACGCGGTGACCAGCGGCTCGCCCGGGATCTCGCACACGATCACGCCGTTCTCGCGCACGCGGTACAGCCCGTCATCCGTCACATAGCCGATGACCGCGGCCTCGAGCTCCCATTTCTCCAGGATCGCGCGCACGTCCTCCTCGCGGCCCTGGTGCGCCACTACGAGCATCCGCTCCTGCGACTCCGACAGCAGGATCTCGTACGGCGTCATGTTCTCTTCACGCACGGGCATGTGCATCACGTCGATGTCGACGCCCGTGCCTGCGCGAGCGGCCATCTCCGACGACGATGACACGAGGCCGGCGGCGCCCATGTCCTGGATGCCGACAATGTGGCCGCTGCGGATCAGCTCCAGCGACGCCTCGAGCAGCAGCTTCTCCGTGAACGGGTCACCCACCTGGACCTGCGGCCGCTTCGCATCGGACGCTTCCGAGAGCTCCTCACTGGCGAACGTTGCGCCGTGGATGCCGTCACGGCCTGTGCGCGCGCCGACGGCGATGATGGGATTGCCGACACCCGACGCAAAGCCGCGGATCAGCTCTTCCGTCTTCAGCAGGCCGATCGCCATGGCGTTGACGAGCGGGTTCCCCTCGTACGCGTCGTCGAAATAGACCTCGCCGCCCAGGTTCGGGATGCCGACACAGTTGCCGTAATCGCCGATGCCCTTGACCACGCCGCCGAACAGGTAGCGGACGCGCGGGTTGTCGAGCGAGCCGAAGCGCAG
>DASUXU010000162.1:0-2761 GCA_036377735.1 Longimicrobiales bacterium | reverse complement strand
AGCTGATTGTAGAGAGTGGATTTGCCCGAGTTCGGCGGCCCGATCAGGGCTACCAGCGGCGGACGGCCGCTCGGATCGCGCAGCAGCGCCGGGTCAGCCCCGGGTACCGCGCAGTGGTCTGCTTCCAGTACTGCCACGACGACGACTCAGGCGGCGTCCGCCGCGAGCCGCTTCACACAGAGACAACCCGCTACTTCCCGGCGCAGCGCGATCAACGCACCATCCACCAGCAGGACCGGATCGCCCCACGGAGACAGCCGCACGGGGCACAGTGCACAGCCCGGAAGGATCCCGCGCTCCAGCAGCGGCTCCATCTCATGTTCCGGGAGATCGATCCGCACGAGCTCCACGGTCTGGCGGAGCGGCACCTGTCCGAGACGGAGCTCGGCGTCGTGATTGAGATTCATTCTCAATCAGTCTACCCAAGGTCGGACCGGGGCGCAAGCCGTCACGGCCAGCCGTCCAGCAGCTCGGCGGGGAAGGCCGGACCGCTGCCCTCGGCGAGCCCCAGCCGCCGCCTCGCCGAGGCGTACACCCGCGCCAGGAAATCCGACCGTTCGCCCGGGTCCCGCAGTGTCAGCTCATCCTGGACCGGCACGTCCGGGAACCACCGCAGGACCGCATCGGCGAACCGCCCCGGCGCTGAAGCCACGACCGCGTCTCCATCGAATACGCTTACGTCGCGCGTCCCGCATGAAGGCGAGCGGGCCTTCAGGATGAACCCGTCCACCGGCCCGAGCGACCCAAGGAACGAATCCGAGTACCCGTGCATGTCGCCAGTAATGTCCCGGCCGGTGGTCGGCTGCACGAGCGCGATCCCACCCCGACCGCGTTCCATCCGGATCGGCGGCCGCGGCACGCCCAGGCCGATCCCCACCTCGGGACAGACCTCGATGATGTCCGCCGCGCGCGCGAGCCGCTGCACGAAAGGGGCGTCGATGATCGCCCCGTTGTAGCGCACGGCCGCAAAGCCGAGACACTGGCTGACAACGATGACCGGCCTCGCCTCTCCCACCGTGTTCAATGCGACGTCATTCATGCCAGTTCACGCGCATCGGCGAGGTAGTCTCTGCGGGCGCGGGCGAGATCGACGATCGCATCCGGCATCGCGGCGGGCGACCCGTTTGATTCCGGCACCCATCTGCGGAGCCAGCTTCCGTCGGGGTCGTGCTCCTTCCCCTGCGTGACGGGGTTGAAAACGCGGAAGTAGGGTGCGTTGTCGATGCCGAGACCGGCCGCCCACTGCCAGTTGCCCGCGTTGCTCGCGGCGTCCGCATCGAGCAGCCATTCCTCGAATACGCGCGCGCCCTCCATCCAGTGCACGCGCAGGTGCTTCGTCAGAAACTGCGCCGCGACCATGCGCGCGCGGTTGCTGATCCAGCCGGTCGCGCGCAGCTCGCGCATTGCGGCGTCCACTGCGGGAATGCCGGTCGCTCCTTCGCGCCACGCAACGAGTGCTGCTGCATCATCATTCCACGGGAATGCGTTCCACCGTTCGTCGACGGGCTCTTTCAGAAGCGACGGCCGATGGTGAACCATATCCGCGAGGAAGTCACGCCACGCGATTTCCGCGAGCCATTTCGCCGCACCCGGACCACGCCGGTCCCATGCAACTGCGGCAGCCGTACGCGCCGACAGTGCACCGATCGAAATCCAGCACGACAGCCGTGAGCTGCCCGCGCCGTCCAGTCGATCGCGCGCGTCCGCGTATGCGTCCATACGCCGATCCGTAAAGTCACGCAGTGCGCGCAGTGCAGCGGTTTCGCCTGCAGCCGGCATCTCGATGTCCCCCTGTATATCAGGGATGTCGCCGCACTCTGCATCCGCCAGGTCGGGCGATATGATCCGCATGGGCGCGTCGCACGGCTCGGGCGCGCCGGCCGCACGCCACGCCGCCAGATACGGCGCGTGCACGCGATAACCTGCACCATTCTTCGCGCGCACCGATCCGGGCGCGCTTACGTGCGTGCCATCATGCCAGTGGAAGGGAACCGGCAGCGCGGCCTCGACCGCGGCGTCCCGCGCGCGCAGGGCCGGGAGCGCGCTGCGCAGCGCGTGCACGCCCATAACGGGAGCGTGCCGCGCGAGCTCAGCATGCAAACCCGGCAGCGCGGACGCGGCGTCACCCACTCTGACGAGCAGTGCGCCGCCGCGCGACTCGTACTCCGCGCGCAGCTCTCTCACATTCGCATTTATCCACGCGCGCCGGCGGTCCCACGACGGCGCCAGCTGGGCGTCGAGCAGCACCAGGCCGACTACGGGACCATGCTCGAGTGCTTTACAGAGTGCAGGGTGGTCATGGACGCGCAGGTCAGCGCGGTGCCATACAATGGAAACAGGTTCCACTCAGTTGAGCGTCGGAAGGGGTGGCGCTTCGGCGAGGTCGGCTGAAGCGACTCGCTCGACGGTCGCCCCGGGATGCACCGACTCGAGAGGGTCCGGATCAAAGCGCAGCGTGCCGACGAGAATCGCACCGACAGCCAGGAGGCGCGCCTCTGCATCGGTGTCGTGCGCGGCCATGACGCACCGGCCGTCCAGCCAGAAGATGCCGGCCGGCCTGCCGGCAACGCTCTCGTGCTGGCGGTCGTGGATGTCGAGAATGTGGTCCGGCTCTATTTCTTCGCGCATCGGGCGTGATACCCTGAAACCGTCCCACCGGTTCGGCCGTAGGCGGGGCAGCAACAGCCCCAGAAAACATGCCGGAAGGTACCCATGCCCGACCTGGTCCAGGACGTCCGCTACGGCATTCGCCTCCTCATCA
>DASUXU010000161.1:0-47326 GCA_036377735.1 Longimicrobiales bacterium | reverse complement strand
AGCAGCCGTTCGTCTTCCGTGGCCTCACCCGGCTTCAGCTCGAAGCCGGCGATCGGCACCGGCGGCTGCGGCGGCGGCTCGGATGGTGTGCCCCGTCCCTGTTTCCGTGACTTCATTCTTTCTCCGCTCAACAGATCTTTTGCGGCGCACAAGGTAGGCTGGACGAACACGCCGTGCGAGTCCTACTTTCCGCGTCTATGAAATGTCCTTCGTGTGGTGCCGAATCAAACGGCCGGTTCTGTTCCGAGTGCGGTGCGCCCCTCGCCGACGCAGCATGCACGCGCTGTTCCGCACCTCTGCTCCCCGGTGCGCGCTTCTGCACGCAGTGCGGTGCGCCCGCCCGCTCTGCCATCGGCGGCAACACGGGCTGGTATGTCGCGGCCGGGCTGCTGCTCGTGATGATCGCCGTAGTGGGGATTCTTGCGACGAGGGACCCGTCCGCACCGGCTTCGGCGGCGCTCGCGCCGGACGGAACCGCCGCGCCCTTCGCGAATGGAAATGGCGCAGGCAGCGGCATGTCACCACCGCCGCTCACCGGCACACCGCGCGAGCAGGCCGACCGCCTGTTCGACCGCATCATGCGAGAGCGCGCCGCCGGCAACATCCAGGCGGCGGAGCAGTTCCTTCCGATGGGGATCGCGGCGTACCAGCAGGCGGGCGAGCTGGAGCCGGATGGTCTGTATCACCTGGCACTTCTGCAGGCGTCAGCGGGACAGCACTCGGAAGCGATTGCTACGGCAGAGCGGATCCTGAAGGTGGAACCGAATCACCTGCTGGCGCTCGGGGCTGCGGCGGAGTCGGCGGAAGAGTCAGGGGACAGCGCAGCCGCGCGCCGCTACTACGAGCGCTACCTGGCAGCGTATCCCACGGAGAAGACGAAAACCACTGCGGAATACCTGGACCACTCTAAGGTGCTGGCGCCGTACGAAGAGGCTGCGCGGCGTTTCCTGAAGTAGCGGGCGTCGAGCGTCGGCTACAGCCCCGTCGGATGGTCGATGAACTCCCACGGAAGGTCGAACCGCTCCTGGAGGTGATGCGCCAGCGCTTTCACGCCCCACGTCTCCGTCGCATAGTGGCCGCCGTAATACAGATTGATCCCGCTCTCCTCAGCCGCGAAGTACGTGTGGTGATTGCCCTCGCCGGTGATCAGCGCATCGAGGCCCATCGCGACGGCTTCCGGGAGCGCCGCGGCGCCTGAGCCCGTAATGATCCCGACGCGGTGTAGCAGCTCAGGGCCACCGGCGATCAGCTTCACCCGGCAGCCGAGCACGTCGTCCAGACGGGCCGTCAGGGCTTCGCGGCTCAGCTCGAGGTCCCCCCACACGCCGATCTCCACACCTTTGTACTGCCCAAAGCCGCCGCGGATCTCCAGTCCCAGCTCACGCGCTAGCACGACGTTGTTGCCTACCTCAGGGTGCAGGTCCAGGGGGATGTGCGCGCCATACAGGGCCGTTCCGGCGTCGAGGAGGGTCTTCAGCTTGCGATAGCGGGCGCCCGTCGCCGGGATGTTGCCGTCCCAGAACAGGCCATGGTGCACGAGCAGGAAGTCACAGCCCAGCTCGGCCGCGCGGCGGATCGTGCGTTCGCTCGCGTCTACCGCCGCAGCCACCCGCCGGACCTCGCCGCCGTTCTCGACCTGCAGTCCGTTCAGGGCCTGATCGGAGTCCGGAACCTGCCCGATTTTCAGATAGTCATCGAGATATCCGGACAGCTCGCGGGTCTTGACAACCGCCATCTCCCCTCCTCGTCCCGTCCCTGTGGATAACCGGGGGGTACTTCTCCACAGGGCATTGTTAAAAAGTCCCTCAATACCGCCAAGTTATGGTCAGATAACGACTTACGGGAACGCAGCCGGCTGTGGAGAAACGGTGCCTGAAATTGGGGAAAAGCCGCTTGGCAGAACGAATTCCGGCCGTCCGGCCCCGCTGCAGAGCGTGAATTCCGCCCCCGCCCCGCCGTATGTTTACTGACGCTGGACGGGCTGCTGCTGGCCCCCCTGAAATTCACCCGTCGTGATGGTGCCGTTGATGCGGCCGCCCTCATCCAGCTTGATCCGGCGGGCCTTGATCTCGCCCTCGATGACGCACGTGGCCTGAAGCTCAAGCCGACTTTCGGCGATCACCGAACCGCTGACGCGGCCGCCGATTATTGCGTCCTGCGTGATGACGTCTCCATTGACGACGCCGTCCTTGCCGATGACGACGGCCTTGCCCGCACGGACCGTCCCCTTGATGGTGCCCTCGACGCGGAGCGTGCCTTCGGTGTCGCAGTCGCCGATGATCTTCATGCCCGGTCCCACGATCGAGATGGCATTCTCGTGGGGGACCTGGGCTGCGGGCGTATCTTTAGCCATGCGTTCTCCACCCTTGTCGGTTTTCTTGCTGAACAGAGCCATAGCGGATCCTACGGCTGCCGGATGTAAGTGAGCGGGTCTACGGCCCCCCCGTTCACGAGGACCTCGAAGTGCAGGTGCGGCGCAGTGGAGCGGCCGGTCGAGCCGCTGAGTGCGATAGGCTGCCTGGCCGTAACCTTGTCGCCAGGCGAGACCAGCAGCTTGTTGGCGTGACCGTAGACTGTTTCGACCCCGCCGCCGTGATCGATCACGACGAACTTGCCATAGACCTCGTGGACGCCAGCGAGGCGCACCGTGCCGGCGCCCGCCGCGCGAATCGGCGTGTTGCTGGCGACGGCGATATCGATGCCGGGGTGTCTCGACTGGCCAGTCGCGACTGTACGTGTAACGAAGCCGCGCTCCTCCAGCGGCCATTCCGTTACTTCACCCGCGCGTGACATCGGTTGTGGTTCGGGGTCGGGTGAGTTCGTCGGCGGACGCGTGCCATTCGTGTCGGGCCTGAGCGGCGGCAGCGTGGGCGGCGAGCCTGCCGTCGGCGCATCGGCTCCCAGCAGCTGCCGCACCTTCTCGTACTGTGCCTCGACGTCGGAAAGCGCCTTGGCGAGCTGCACGACCTTCGCGCGGTCTGACTCGAGCTGGGCCAGCTCCCGCTTGAGCGCGGGCACCTGCGCAGCGAGCGACGCTACGGGGAACCACGCCGCAACGATGAAGCACATGACCAGGAGCAGCGCGGCCGTCAGTGCGCCCAGCACCTTGAGACGCCGGTACGTGATGACGAAGCTGCGGGTCTCGAGGTCGCCGTGCGGAACGACGATCAGTGTGAGTTGGCGGTCATCCATGGCCTTCAGGATAACACATCACTGGCCGACCGGCCTGCAAGGAGCTCGAAGATTCTCTCGAAATCTTCAGCTCCCACAAAGGGAATTTCGATTTTTCCGCGCTGTCCCCGACCGGCGTGAATGGCCACTTCGGTACCCAGAACGCGTTGCAGCTCCTCCTCCAGCACCCGCTCGCTCGCGTCGCGCCCTTTCTGCGTCTTCGGCTTGCGCTCCTTCCTCCCGCGCGCCCGCTGGACCTCGGCTTCTACGGCGCGCACGCTCCAGCCGTGCTGGGCGGCCTGCTGCGCGATGTCCGCCATGCGACGCTCGTTATCGAGCCCCAGGAGAGCGCGCGCATGCCCCGCCGTCAGTTTCCCCTCGCCCAGAAGCTGGCGAACGGAGGCCGGCAGGTGCAGCAGACGGAGTGTGTTTGCGACGGTTGAACGATCGCGACCCACAACGTCCGCGATCTGCTGCTGGGAAAGAGAGAACTCGTCCGCGAGCTGCTGGAAGCCTGCGGCCTCTTCAAGCGGGGAGAGCTCGGCACGCTGCATGTTTTCGACGAGCGCCAGAACGAGAAGCGTGCGGTCGTCCATCTCCCGCACGGTTGCCGGGATCTCCTTCCAGCCGAGCCGCATGCTGGCGCGCCAGCGGCGCTCGCCTGCGACCAGCTCATACTTCGCGCGTCCCTCCGACGGCGCCGGCCGCACCATGATCGGCTGGAGCAGACCGTTCTCCTTCAGAGAGGCCGTCAGGTCCGCCAGGTCCTCCTCGGAGAACTCGCGCCGCGGCTGGAACGGGTTCGGCGCGATGCTGGAGACCGGAATCATCTTCGCCGGCACTGCCGGCGCCCCGGGCGCGCCCCCTTCCTCGCCCAGGTATTCGCCGAGCAGTGCGCCCAGGCCCTTTCCGAGGCGGTCGCGCTTCGCAGGCGTCTCGCGCCCCTTCATTCGGCCCTGCCCATGGCATGCGGCGCGTTGTCGCCGGCCGCGCGGCTCGCGCTCCCGCCATGCGCGATGATCTCGTTCGCCAGCGCCAGATAGCTCTGCGCGCCGACGGAAAGGATGTCGTACAGCACGATCGGTTTGCCGAAGCTCGGCGCCTCGGCAAGACGGACGTTACGCGGGATCACCGCATTGAACACCCGGCTGCCGAAGTACTCCTTCGCCTCTTCCGCGACCTGGCGCGAGAGGTTCAGCCGGTTGTCAAACATCGTCAGCAGCACGCCCTCGACCTGCAGGCCGGGATTCAGGTTCTGCTGCACCAGGCGGATGGTATTCAGAAGCTGGGACAGCCCCTCGAGCGCGTAGAACTCGCACTGGATGGGGATGAGAACGGCATCCGCAGCCGTGAGCGTATTCACGGTCAGAAGTCCCAGGGAGGGAGGGCAGTCCACGAGGACGTAATCGTAACGGTCGCGCACCTTCTCGACCGCGCTGCGCAGGACGGTTTCCCGTTCGCCACGCCCCACGAGCTCGACTTCCGCACCCACCAGGTCCTGACTCGAGGGGATGACGTCGAGGAAGGGGAAGTGCACCTTTGTCCGGATCGCGTCCTCGACCTCGGCATCTCCGACAATGACGTCGTAGATCGAGTTCTGTATGGAGGCGCGATCGATACCCAGGCCGCTGGTCGCGTTCCCCTGGGGATCCATGTCGATGATGAGGGTGCGCTGCTCGGCGACGGCGAGGCCTGCCCCGAGGTTGATGGCGGTCGTGGTCTTGCCGACGCCGCCCTTCTGGTTCGCAATAGCGATTACGCGCGACATTCTTTCACAGGTCCGAGGGTGTGTAGCGGTGGAAGTATAAGGGGATCAGGGAGGAAGGCGAGGGGGAGGGAGAGGGGAGGGGTGTTTCACGTGGAACGACTGAATTGAAAGGCTAAGGGCTAATGGCTAATGGGCTAAGGTGCGCCTGCGCGACTGGCGCGAGGGTGTTTCACGTGAAACAGTGCGGATTACCGCGCCGCGGAGGTGTTTCAGTTAGCCCCATTAGCCCCATTAGCCCCATTAGCCCCATTAGCCCATTAGCCCATTAGCCCATCACTGCTTCCGCAGCACGGCATGGCCGGTGGCGGGGTCGGCTAGGCCGTCGCCGGTGAAGTCGACCAGCTCGAAGGTGCCGTGAAAGTCGAGCGTCAGATTGCTGCCGGTCACGGCATAATCCATTGTGTCGGCGCTCGCCAGGGCGGTCAGGATCAGCTGACTGCCGGAGACCCGAGCCATACCGCTGACATGGCTGCCCATCAGGTCGAGGGTGGCGCTGCCGCTTCGGGTGAGCGTCAGAACGGCCGTAACACTGGACGGCGGGTCCAGCAGATCGAAGCTCTGCTCCGGGTTCGCGACCGAGGTCAGCGTGAAGGTGCATTCGGCGCAGGCGGCTTCGGCCCGCCATGTGCCCGCCAGCTCTTCAGGAAGACGCGGTCCCGGTTCGGTGCTGTCGCATCCGGCGACCATTGCCGCCAGAATGCCGATGCTGAAAAATGCGCGCATGTATGGCCTCCACAGAGTGATGCTCAAATGTCACTGCCGCCATCACCACGGGCAAGCGGCATGCTCCCGGCGCGATTTTCGGGTTATGTTCGGTAGTGGGCCGCCGGATGCCGGGCCGGCGCACAATTCAAATCAGGGGTGAGCATGTGAGACGGGCCTGGACTGTCAGTGGCCACGTGCAGGGTGTGGGCTTTCGATGGTGGACGGCGCGCCAGGCGGAAACGCTCGGGCTGCGCGGCTGGTGCCGGAACCTGCCGAATGGCGATGTGGAGGTCGAGGCGGAAGGCGAAGCGGAAGCGGTGACAGCGTTCGAGCGGCTGCTTGCAGAAGGTCCCGCAAACGCGCGCGTGTCGTCGTGCAGCGTGCGCGCGGCCGGCGCCTCACCGGTGCCGGCCGCGGGATTCGAGATCAGGCGCTGAGTTCCTGGGGAGTTACTTCTTCGCGGCGCGCAGACGCTGACGTTCGCGCATGATCTGAATCTGCTGCGGGATGGACGCGAGGTTCATCGTCGCATAGTAAAGGTTGAGACCGGCCGCGAAGCGGAGGAAGATGAAGGTCATGAACGGCGGCATGGTATACATCATGATCTTCATCTGCGGGTTCTGATCGCCGGCAGACTTCGAGCTCAGCCACTGCAGTGCGAACATGCTGACGCCGAGCACGATGGGGAGTATGTAGAGCGGGTCGTGCTGTGACAGGTCGGGCAGCCACAGGAATTCCACACCGCGGAACGCGATCGCATTCGCGAATACGAAATAGAGCGTAAGCAGGATCGGGAACGGAATCAGCATGGGCAGACAGCCGCCCATGGGATTGAAACCTTCCTCCTTGTACAGGCGCAGCATTTCCTTCTGCAGCTTTTCCGGTTCCTTCTTGTAGCGCGCCTGGATCTCCTTGATGCGCGGCTGCATTTCCATGTTCTTCATCTGCGACCGCATCGCCTTGGCGTTGAGCGGCCAGAGTAGAACGCGGATCAGGATGCCGAAGATGATGAGCACCCAGCCGTAGCTGATGCCGAGCAGGTTGTGCATGCCGTAGAGCAGCGAAGCAAGAGCGTGTCCCAGCGGCATCAGCACAGGCCGCAGAAAAGAGAACCCGAACGGGTTCACGTCCTTGAAGCGGTCGCCGATGGCCTCCAGCTGATCCGGCTCCTGCGGTCCGACATACATGCGGAAGCCGAAGCGGCCGTCTGCAGCGGGCAGGAGGGTGGCGGTGAGATCCGCACCGAGTGCGTTGCGGATCGGTTGCGCGATGACGCCACCAAACGGAACGGGATTGACGGAGCTCGACAGCAGTGCCGCGACGAAGTACTTGCTTCGCAGTGCGACCCATGAGAAGGGCCCGCTCTCCGTAGTCGTCTGCTGAAGCTTCGGCAGCTTCACACTGCGGAGGCCGCCGCTGTTCGTGGGATTGAGGACATACGCGCGGTGCCGTGCGTCATCCGTCGAGTCCGCCTCGCTTTGTGCGATGTTGGGGCCCATCTCGATCAGGAGCTTCGCCGGGCGGTTACCGATGCCGCGAACGGATACGTGCGTATCGATGACATACGCATCGGGAACGAAGCCGTACTCGATGTCGATCGCGAAACCTGCTGCACTGTCGGCATGCACGAGGCGGAGTTGCTGCGCGCCGTCCATCGCGACGCGGAATCCGCTGGCCGGCTCGGGTCTGAAGTCGAGACGCGAGATGTCGACGGTCTGGTCGCCAACGGTTACGCGATAGGAGACGAGCGGCTTGCCGCCGATGTCGGCGAGGTCGACCGGCTGGTTCTCACCGCCGGTGAAGGACTCGTGTGTGAGCATGGCTGCATGCACGAGGGCGCCGCCGCGCGTGCTGAACCCGTAGCGATATCGGTCCGACTCGACATAGACCGTATCCACAGGTCCGGCGGGTGCACTGCCGACCGTCACCGGCCGCGTCCCGGCTGCCGGGCCGGGTATCTGCGAATCCGGCTGCGCCGACACCTGACCCGCTGCCGGCACGGTGGAGCCCGGCGTGCCGCCGACAGTCGTGTCTACGGCCGCGGAGTCCGCGGCGTTGGTACCGGGCGTGGGCCGGGCGGGCGGGAAGAGCAGGTTGGTCACCACCATGACGGCGACCATCAGAATCACTGCCAGAATGAATCGTCGGCTGTCCATCTTCTATTCTTTCACCGGCCGCGTCGCGGCGGTCGCGCTGTGATCGGATGGCGGAACGGGGTCGTATCCACTTCCCCCCCATGGATGGCAGCGGGCCAGTCGCTTCACCGCCAGCCAGCTTCCCTTTCCCGCACCATGTGCTTCGATCGCCTGGACTGCGTACTCCGAACAGGTCGGGGTGAACCGGCATGCCGGGGGCAGCAGCGGCGAGATTGCCCGCTGGTATAACCGGATCGTGCCGGTCAGGAGCCGCGGGAACATAGTCGATCCGCCCACGCCAACAACTCCGACCGGAGCTGCCCGTACGTCGCGCCGTAGGCCTGGCGTTTCGCACGCACCAGGATTTCGGTCGGGGGTGTCGGGCAGGAGGCCATCATCGGAATGATATCCTGCCGCAGAATCTCACGGATCCGCCGCTTGACCAGGTTGCGCTCCACCGAATTGTGGCCGGCCTTGGCGACGATCCAGCCAACCCTCAAATGCGAAGCGGGGGAAGAGGAGTGGTAGACGTCCAGATGGGGCGTCCCGCTCCTTTTCCCCCGCCTGAGTACCGCGAGGATGTCCGGACCCCGGCTCAGGCGCCGCGCTCGAGGCAGCCTCCTGCGGTCTTCCGGATTGGTCGCGCCCACTCGCGCAACGGTCTTACTTCTTGCCGACAGTGACGACGAGGCGCTTGCGCCCGTGGCGACGACGGCGGTTGAGCAACATACGTCCAGCTTTCGTGGCCATCCGCGCGCGGAACCCGTGCTTGTTCTTGCGCTTGCGGTTGTGCGGCCGATAGGTCGGCATCATGTCAGTACGCTCCGGACCGGAATGGTAACAAAGACTTTGATAGTAGCCCCACAGCCCGGATAATGGAAGTGGCGGCGGCGTATGATTTCCCATCTGCGGCCGGCCGGTCTCGCCTTGCGTTATCCACAAAGCGTTCCCATCCTACTGCCCTTGTGAGACATCCCGCCTAGCATATGGAAACGATGGAGCTGACGGCCACGGAGGCATGGTCGCGCATTCTGGAGCGCGCGCGGCCCGAACTTCCGGAGCATACCTTCCGCGTATGGCTTGAAAACACGCAGCCGCTGGCACTGTCGCAGGATCTCCTGGCGGTAGCAGCAGGCAGTGATTTCGCCGCGGAATGGATCGAGGACAAGTACGGCGCGCTGCTGTCGGATGTGGCGCGCCAGGTATTCGGACGTCCACTGACGATTTCATTTCAATATCAGCCGCGAGAGGGTGGCACGCCCCGCCGCGTGACGCCGCCGCCGGCAGAGAGCCGGCCCGCGATCCCGGAGCTGGGCCTGGCGCCGTCGCCGGCCGAGGCGCCCGGCGGCACGATCGGCGCACCGCTCAACGAGCGTTACACGTTCGACCGCTTCGTCGTCGGGAGCAACAATCAGCTTTCGGCAGCAGCGTGCCGCGCCGTGGCGGAAGCCCCTGCACGCATGTACAATCCGCTCTTCATTTACGGTGGTGTGGGCCTGGGCAAAACGCACCTGATGCACGCGATCGGTCACGTGCTGCTGGAGCGCGATCCGGGCAAGCGCGTGGCATACGTATCGAGCGAGCGCTTCACGAACGACATGATCGCCGCGATCCAGGGCGGCACGAACGCGGAATTCCGGCGCCGCTACCGCGACATCGACCTGCTTCTCATCGATGACATCCACTTCCTCGGTGAGAAGGAGCGAACGCAGGAAGAGTTCTTCCATACGTTCAACGCCCTGCACGACGCGCAGAGCCAGATCGTGATGACCAGCGACCGTCCGCCGAAGGAGATACCGGGACTCGAGGAGCGCCTGGTGTCGCGCTTCGAGTGGGGCCTGGTGACCGACATCAAGCCGCCGGACTTCGAGACCCGAGTCGCGATCCTGCGGAAAAAGGCGGAAGACGACCAGCTCGCACTCGCGGACGAGGTCCTGGACTTCATTGCGCGGAACTGCCGGTCGAACGTGCGGGAGCTGGAGGGGGCGGTGATCAAGCTGCTGGCCTACTCCTCCCTCACCCGGCGCGAGGTAACGACCGACCTGGCGCGCGAGGCGCTGGGCGGTGTGCTGACCGAGGCACCGCTGACCGAGCTGACGCCGGCCGTGATCCGCCAGCGGGTGGCCCAGGAGTGGGGGGTGTCGGTTGAGCAGCTGCTGTCGAAGAAAAGGACCAAAGAACTTACGGTCCCGCGCCAGGTTGCTATGTACCTGATCCGGGAGTTGCTCGATCTTTCGCTGGTGGAGGTGGGCAGCCTGTTCGGTGGGCGTGACCATTCCACGGTGATCCACTCGATCAACAAGGTCGAAGAGGACCTCGCCGCGGACGACGCATTCCATGCGCGGGTCGAGGCGCTGCGCGCGGTCCTCGGCGGCTGAGTGATGGTGGGCAAAACGATGTGGACAGAGTGTGGAAGAGTGTGGGGATCCGACCGGGATCCGCGGAAATGTGGATGATGTGTGTATCCCGGCGTTTCGTTCACATCGCTTCCCACATCCCGGTGGTTGCAGGAATCGACGGTGGCAGTAGCGTAAAGGAGATGGAAAAGCCGGTTGTCCACGGTTCCACACTCTCTACTACTACTGCTGATTAATAATATCTGTATAAGTAGTAAGTAGTACGGTGTGGGTAATCCGGAAATGCATGTGTTCGATGACGCCCGATCGCTTCAGGATGAGGATAGATGAAATTCAAGATCACGCGTGAGAACCTCCAGCAGGGTCTGGCAGCGGTAAGCGCGAGCATCCCGACACGCACGACACTGCCCGTCCTGTCGAACATTCTCATCGAGGCAGGCGACGGCAGCGTCGCGATGAGCGGAACAGACCTGGACATCGCGGTGCGTGTCACGGTACCCGCGGAAGTCGAAGAAGCGGGAGCGCTGACTATCCCGGCAAAGAAGCTCCAGGAGCTTGCGCGTGAGCTGCCCGAGCATCCGGTGCGCATGAGCACGAAGGGCGACCGCCTCGAGCTGACGTGCGGCCGGGCGTCGTTCAAGCTGAACGGCATGCCGCGCGACGAGTTCCCGACATTCCCTGCAGTGGACTTCGCGAACACCTGGACCATCCAGGGCAAGGTGCTCCACGACCTGATCAAGCAGACGAGCTTCGCTGTTTCCACCGAGGAGAGCCGGCCCATCCTGAACGGCGTTCTGTGGCAGCTGACGGACGACAGCATGCGCATGGTCGCAACCAACGGTCATCGTCTCGCACGCATGGGCGTCCCTGTGAGTGCGGCGGGTGCGCCGAAAGCCGACCTCATCGTTCCGCCGAAGGCACTCGCGCAGGTCGAGCGGCTGTTCAGTGCGGATGACGACGTCGAAGTAGCCCGCAGCGAGAACCACATCGGCTTCCGGAAGGACGGGACGCAGGTATTCACCCGACTGATCGAGGGGCCGTACCCGAACTACGAGCAGGTCATCCCGAAGGACAACGACAAGAACGCGATCGCGGACCGGAACACGCTGACGCAGGCGCTTCGTCGCATGGCGGTCGTGGCGAGCGACCAGACGCACCGCGTCCGCCTGAGCTTCACGAGCAACACACTGCGCTTCTCGGTGGAGACGCCGGACCTTGGCGAAGCGCATGAGGACCTCGAGGTGGATTACAGCGGTGAGCAGCTCGACATCGGCTTCAATGCGAGCTATCTGCTCGAGGTGCTCCGCTACATGCCGAGCGACGATGTGAAGATCACGTTCAAGGCGCCGGAGCGCGCGGCGACGATCGAGCCGGCATCCCGTGATGGCGGGGAAGTCAGTGACTATCTCTGTCTCGTGATGCCGCTCCGGCTGCTGGACTGAGCTGCGCATGAGCGGCCTGGAGAGTATCGCCGATACCCACTACCCGCAGCTGCGGCATCTCACCACGCCCGTAGTCGCAGTGACGTCAGCGGCCGGGGGTGTGGTGAACGGGATGATCTCGAACAGCGCGCAGCGCGCGTCGCTCGTGCCCAATCATCCGCGCATTTCGATCTACATCTCGAAGACCAACTACACTCACGACCTGGTGATGGCGAGCGGCGCGGCGGGGATCCACCTGCTGCGCAACGATCAGTGGGACCTGATCTGGCACCTCGGCCTTCAGAGCCGGCGTGATGTGGACAAGCTCGCAACAGTCGAGACGAAGACGCTCACCACAGGCGTGCCGATCATCACCGACGTCTACATCGGCTATGACTGCCGCGTGATCAACACCATGGACGCCGGTGGCGCGACGTTCTTCCTGTTCGAGATCGTGGACTCGCTGAACGGCCCCGCCGGCGATGTGATGACGAGCCCCCACTTCCGAGCGAACATGCCGCCCGACAAGAAAATCATCTACGAGCAGAAACTGCTCGAGGCAATGGATGACCTGATACTGATGTCGGGGAACGTGGACACGTCGAAGCGGTGGACCGGACCGGCAAAGGCGGTGCGGTAGGGAGCCGGTCCGCAACGGCCTCGTCGTTGTCGATGTCGTTGTCAGCCGTTCAGGAGCTCTTCCGCCGTCGCCAGGGCGATCACCTCGAACCCTTCCTGCTCGAGCGCCTGCCTGCCACCCTCACCACGGTCCACGACAGCGAGCACCCCGAGCACCTCCGCACCCGCCTCGCGGACGTTACCGATCGCGCGGAGTGCGCTTCCGCCGGTCGTAATGACATCTTCGATAATGACGACCCGCTTGCCGGCGAGGTCTGCGCCCTCGATGAGCCGGCCCCGCCCGTGGCCCTTGGCTTCCTTCCGCACGGTAAACGCATCGATGGCCCGGCCCGCTATGGCCGAGGCGTGCGCAATGGCGTAGGAGACCGGATCAGCGCCAAGCGTAAGACCACCGACGTGCGACGGGTTCCACCCCCGCCGGTGCAGCTCGAGAAGTCCCACCCGTCCGATCATCCGCTGGCCCTCACCGGACATCGTGGTAAGACGCGCATCGATGTAGTAGCTCGAGTGAGCGCCGCTCGCGAGCACGAACTCGCCGCGCTTCACCGACCGGTCGCGCAGCAGGTCAAGCAGAGCCGCACGATCGAGCGAGCTGTCCGGAACCGCAGGCTGCATCATTATTTCCATTCCTTCCAGGACCCGGCCGCGAGGGCCGGCGCTATCATTTCAAGTGCATCGAGTGCGTTGTTCACATCACCCGGCGGGGCAACGCTCACCCCTTTCCATTCGACAAATTCGATGAATCGGTCGTCAGACGCAGCGGACTGAAAGATCCAGGCGTTGACCCCCGCCGTAATGGCCGCGTTCAGAACATCCCGCCACGCGGCACGATAGTTGTCCTTCCTGTCAGCTGGAACCACGCGCTCCCTGACCAGCAGCCGTCGCATCAGCGGACAGGCCTCATCAGTGAAGCAGCCAGAAGACGCCGACGCCGATGGCGAAGACACCCGCGGCGAGCGTTACGGCGCGGGCGAGCCGGACGGAGAAGTCCGAAATCCGCCGGGCCAGGAACCCGGCAAGGAACGCGTAGGCCGCCATGCCGGCGGCGGTCCCGATACCGAACAGAAACAGGTACAGGGCTCCCTGCTGCGGGGTCCGAAGCGAGATGAGCGGGATGAGTGCAACCGCGGAGCCGGTGCCGGCCAGGCCGTGCAGCAGCCCGACAGCGGTAACGGCGTGACCATGCTGGTGATCCCGCGCGAGCGCATGCGAATGGATATGGCTGTGGCGCGTGCCGTCCGAATGCATGTGCTCGTGGGCGTGCAGGGCGGGCGCCGTCGCAACGGTCCACACGCCCAGGCCGATCATCGCCACGCCGACAAGACGCTCCAGAATGGCCGTCCAGCTTTCGGGCACGGCCTGCCCGATGATGAGAAGCGCTACGCCGACGATGAGGATCGCGGCGCCGTGGCCGAGCGCCCAGCGCGCACCGAAGACGGCAGCCTGGAAGGGCCGGGGTCGTCGGACCACGAACGTCGTCACGGCCGCCATGTGATCCGGCTCGAGGGCGTGGGCAGTACCAAGCACGACGGCCGACAGGTAAAGCGGAAGCAGTTCCATGGCATGAATAGGACGCTGTCCGCACACCCCGTCAAGCCGGGCTGAAAGCGGTCGCCGCCGCGGCAGGTCGAGTGGCCAAGGCAGCAGGCGTGGTTTCGACAGCGGCGTCCCACGTCGCATAATCAATGGACGCCCGGAGGTGACCTCCGGTGTATGCAGGATCATGGAGAGGCAGTTGACGAACAGGCAGCTCGCAGAGCGACTTACGGAAGCACGTGCGCGGACACTGCTGCTCATCGCGGCGATGAGCGATGACGATCTGCAGGCGCAGCACGATCCGCTCATGGGCCCGATCATCTGGGACCTCGGGCACATCGCGCATTTCGAGAAGTTGTGGCTGCTGAACAATCTCGAGGGTGAGATCGAGTTCGGCGAAATGCCGGGCATGTTCAATCCTTTCGAGAACCCGCGCTCAAGGCGGGGCGAGCTGGAGCTGCCGGCGAGGTCGGACGTGCTGAAGCTGCTGGCAGAGACCCGTGCGGAAGTGCTCGCGGCGCTCGCGCAGGCGGATCTGCAGTCACGCAATGCGCTGCTCCGCGACGGTTACGTCTACAACATGGTGCTGCAGCACGAGTACCAGCACAACGAGACAATGCTGCAGACCATGCAGCTCAAGCGCGGCGCGCCTTACACTGCGCCTCGTGCGACTGCGTTCAATCCGGCTGCACACGCATATGACGATGGTGCAACGGTCCGGTTTGACGGCGGACGGGTGCTGATCGGCACGGTCGACCGGAGTGCCGCGTACGACAACGAACGCCCGCAGCACGAGACGGAGCTCGCACCGTTCGAGATCGACGCAGCCCCGGTCACGAACGCGCAGTATCTGCGCTTCATGCGCGATGGCGGATACCAGAAGCGCTCGTTCTGGAGCGACGCCGGATGGGTGTGGCTCCAGGAGGCCGGCGTCGAAAGTCCGAAGTACTGGGAGCGCAACGACGAAGGCTGGACGATGCGGGAGATGGACCGTGTGCGGGATGCGGACAATGACTGCCCGGTGTGCCACGTGTGCCTGCACGAGGCGGAGGCATACGCACGCTGGGCGGGCAAGCGGCTGCCCACTGAGGCGGAGTGGGAGACAGCAGCGACGTGGGACGCTGCGACCCGGACGAAGCACCTGTACCCGTGGGGCGACGAGCCGCCCACTGCTCTCGATGCTAACCTGGATCAGCTCGCGTTCGGCACATCGCCGGTGGGCACGTTTGCCCGCAACATTTCGCCGATGGGATGCTATGGCATGATCGGCGATGTGTGGGAATGGACCAGCAGCACGTTCCAGCCGCACCCCGGCTTCGAGGTGTTTCCCTATCCCGAATACTCCGACGTTTTCTTCGGCACTGACTATGTAGTGTTGCGCGGCGGATCCTGGGCCACCCGGCCGGGCGCCATCCGCGGCACGTTCCGCAACTGGGATTACCCGATACGCCGCCAGATTTTCAGCGGCTTCAGGTGTGCGCGCGATGTCTGATCTGCTGAGAGATGTGATCGACGGGCTGTCCCGTCCGCAGAAGGAGCTGTCCCCGAAGTATTTCTACGACCAGCGCGGATCCGAGCTGTTCGAGGAGATAACCCGTCTGCCGGAGTACTATCCGACATCAGCCGAGTCCGCATTGCTGAGAGCGTTTGCCGCGACCTGGCTCGAGTCGATCCATGCATGCGCACTCATCGAGCTCGGTGCAGGCAACGGCGAGAAAACGCGCATCCTTCTGGACGCGCTCGGTGACGGCGCGACATACATACCGGTGGACATAAGTGCGGAATTCCTGCAGGAGGCGGCGCAGGAGCTGGAGGAGGACTATCCGGAGCTGGAGGTACAGCCCGCCGTGTCCGACATCACCCAGGCGCTGCGCCTGCCGCCGGACCTGCCGGCGCCCGCGGTCTACGCCTTCCTCGGCAGTACGATCGGCAACTTCGAGCGTCCGGCCGCGGTAAGTCTGCTGCGCAACGTCCGCCGTCACATGCGGCCCGACGACAGGTTTCTGATGGGCGTGGACCTGAAGAAGGATCCGACCGTGCTGCACGCGGCATACAACGACTCGCAAGGCGTAACGGCAGAATTCAACCGCAATATCCTGCACGTGCTGAATCGCGAGCTGGGAAGCGATTTCGACGTCGACGCGTTCGAGCACCAGGCGGTGTATCGGCCGGCGGAAGGGCGGGTGGAGATGCTGCTGATCGCGCGCACGCCGCAACGCGTCACGATTCCGGAATGGAAGACCGTCGAGTTCGCGGCGGGTGAGAGCATCCGCACGGAGATCAGCACGAAGTATGATCGCGACGGCGTCGCGGACCTGTTCGCTGCCGCGGGTCTCGCTCTCGAGCATTGGGAAGCCGACGCGCGCGGCTGGTACGCACTGGTGATAGGGCGTTGCGCGCAGCCGCCGCGCTGATGAGTGGTTTTCCCGCGACCGAAGACGAGGCCGCAGCCTGGTTGCGCCTGAATGCGTTTCCTGCCACGCCGGCTGACACGCCGGGGATTGGCGCGGAGATCGAGTTCCTGGTGAGGGAAACATCCACCGGCCACACCGCGTTGCTCGAAAGCCTGCTCGGCGAATGGCTCGACAGCCTCGCCGGACGCCAGGGTTGGACGGCGGCCAACGGGAACGGAGCACCGCGAGTGACCTCTGCCGCCGGTGGTGCGATCACACTGGAGCCCGGCGGACAGCTCGAGTACAGCGCCCCGCCATTCACGGATGTGTCCACTCTGGTTGATCACCTGGCGACCGTCGCCTCATTCCTCACCGGGGCCGCCGCATCCGCCGGACTGACGCTCGATTCCATCGGCATGGATCCGTCACACAGCATCGAGGACGTCCCGCTCCAGCTCCACGGCAGTCGTTACGACAACATGCATGCGTATCTATCCGCGATCAGCGACGCGGGACCGCGCATGATGCGGCAGACGGCTGCGATACAGGTCAATGTGGATGCAGTGAACGATCCGATACTGACGTGGAGTGTGTTGAACCGGGCTGTACCGGTGCTGACGGCGCTGTTTGCGACCTCGCATCTGTATGAGGGCAGGGACACGGGCTGCGCGAGCTATCGCGCATTCACGTGGCGACAGCTGGACGCATCACGAACCGGCGTTATCGCCGCGTTACACGGTGTAACCGCAGAAAAGGCGTCGCATGAGTACGCACGGTTCGCGCTGGACGCGCCGTGCATCTTCGACTCGCCGAATTTCCGCCCGTTCCGAGAGCTGGCGGGCACAAGCGAGGCTGACTGGCGTGCGCATCTGACGACGTTGTTTCCGGAGGTGCGGCCGAAGGGGTATTACGAGGTGCGCTGCATCGATGCGCTGCCGCCCGCGCACTACGCAGCGCCGCTCGTCATGATATGGGCGCTGTGCAGTGATTCCGACGTTCTCCACAAGGCGGATACCCTGCTGCCGGAGGTTGACGAAGAAGCGCTTACGCGCGCCGCCCGGTCAGGCCTGGGTGACGCGGCCCTGCACACGCAGGCCGCAGCGCTGGTGAAGCTCGTCCTGGATGCAGGAAGGCGCGCCGGCGAAGGTCTCGCGCGGCGCGCCCACGTGGACGTCCTGGAAGCGTGGTGGAATCAGTCCCGCCGCGATGTCCGTCGCTCGAGCACGACCTCGTCGCTTACGATCATGTAGCGAATTACGCGCTCCCGAGCCTCGGGAAACGACTTGATCCGGTCCTTGAAGCGGTCGTTCGAGACAATGCTGGCGGCGAGCTCGCGGGCGAAAGAGAGAATGAAGTAGTCCGCGTCAGTTCCTGCGGGCGCCTGCTTGATCTGGCCGTCATCGACAAGCTCTTCGTAGCGCCGCTGGTCGTCGATCTGGTGACGGAGTGCCGCGTCGGCCACGACGACCGGCTCGTAGCCTTCCTCGATGAGCTTGTCGCAGACCAGCTTGATGTTGAACAGCCGCGCGCGGTCGCCCTCCGTGCTGTGAGCGACGTTGGAGCCGTCCACGATCGCGATGTTGCTCAGCTCCTCGTCCTGCGCCCTGCTCTCCGCCGCATGCTTCATGTGCTGCTCCTACGCGCGGCCGCTGACGATTTGCGTGACAAGCTCGCTGTTCGTCTGTGTGCGGCGCATCCTCGCCTGGATCTGCTCCATCGCTTCCGTCGCCGACAGGTCGGAAAGATCGCGCCGCAGCTTGTGCGACGCCTGCAGCATTTCAGGCGTCATCAGCAGCTCCTCGCGGCGCGTGGCGCTCGCGGTGAGATCGATCGCGGGCCAGATGCGGCGGTCGGCGAGCTCGCGGCTGAGCACCAGCTCGCTGTTGCCCGTGCCCTTGAACTCCTCGAAGATCACTTCGTCCATGCGGGAGCCGGTGTCGATCAGCGCGGTTGCAATGATCGTGAGCGAGCCGCCGCCCTGTTTCGGATCGATCTTGCGGGCGGAGCCCAGCATACGTTTCGGCTTCTCGAGCGCGTTCGCGTCGATACCGCCCGTGAGCGTCTTACCGGTGCTCTTCTCGTTGGCGTTGTATGCGCGCGCGAGACGCGTGATCGAGTCCAGGATGATCACCACGTCCTCGCCCATCTCGACCCGTCGGCGCGCGCGTTCGAGCGTGATCTCGGCAATGCTGACGTGGCGGTCCGCGGGGTGGTCGAAGCTCGACGCGATCACTTCGCCGTAGCCGTGCATCTCCATCTCCGTGACCTCCTCCGGCCGCTCGTCGACGAGCAGGATGAAGACCTTGGAGTTCGGGAAGTTCTTGACGATGCCCTCGGCGACGGCCTGGAGCACCATGGTCTTACCGGCCTTGGCCGGCGCGACGATCATGGCGCGCTGCCCTTTCCCGAACGGGCAGAACAGGTCGATGATCCGGTTGGTGTAGTCTTCTTTTCCGTACCGCTTGAGGTCGCACTCGAGCACGAGCTGCTCGTTCGGGTGGACCGCGCCCATGCGGTTGAAGTCCGGACGGCGACCCAGATTTTCGACGGGGATGTCGTTGACGGTGCGCACCTCCAGGAGCGGCGCGTTCTTGCCGCGGGCCGGAGCCTGGCCGGCTACGCCCGCGATCTCGTCGCCTGAACGGAGGCCGAACTTCTGGATGAGCTTGTTACCGACGTATATGTCGCCGTCACCGGCGAGGTAGCTGGCTTCCCTGCGGCGTATGAAACCGGCGCCGCTCCCCATGATATCGAGGACGCCAAGCGTCTCTTCGCTGTTCACTAAAACTCACTTTTTGTCGGTGTGCCTGCCGGCGCCGGAAGGCGGCGGAGTCGGCCCCCCACCGAAGGGGGGCCATTCTGCGTTGCAGAGGTCCGGGAGGACTCTGTCAATATTCGTACCCGCCAGCGGCGGGTCTGACTGTCCGGCTGTTGATCAGACCGAGGCGTACTCCTCGATCGGCGGACAGGCGCAGACCAGGTTCCGGTCGCCGGCGGCACTCTCGATGAGGCCGACCGCGGGCCAGAACTTGGACTCGCGGGTCTGCGGCGTCGGAAACGCGGCGCGCTCGCGGCTATAGGAGCGGGTCCACTCGTCCGCACACACCACGTCCGCCGTGTGCGGTGCGTTCTTGAGCAGGTTGTCCTCGCGGTCCGCCACGCCGATCTCGATCTCTCGAATCTCCTCGCGGATCCCGATCAGCGCGTCGCAGAACCGATCGAGCTCGGCGAGCGACTCACTCTCCGTCGGCTCGATCATCAGCGTGCCGGCGACCGGGAACGAGACGGTTGGTGCGTGATAGCCGTAGTCGATCAGCCGCTTGGCGATGTCACCGGCTTCAACGCCGCTCCCGCCCTTCAGCGGGCGCGGATCGATGATGCACTCATGGGCGACGGTGCCATTGCGGCCGGCATAAAGCACCGGGTAGTGCTCGCGCAGCCGCTGTGCGACGTAGTTGGCGTTGAGGATCGCGATCTTCGTCGCCTGTGTGAGACCCTCATTACCCATCATCCGGATGTACATCCAGGAGATCGGCAGGATGCCCGGGCTGCCCCACGGCGCCGCGGAAACGGCACTGATGGCCGTGTTGCCGCCGGTCTTCACGACCGGGTGACCGGGGCGGAACGGCGTCAGGTGCTCTGCAACGCCGATCGGGCCCATGCCAGGACCGCCGCCGCCGTGCGGGATACAGAACGTCTTGTGGAGATTCAGGTGGCAGACGTCGGCGCCGATGTCGCCTGGGCGGCAGAGTCCGACCATGGCGTTCATGTTTGCGCCATCCATGTAGACCTGGCCGCCATGTTCGTGCACGATGCTGCAGATCGTGCGGATGCCTTCCTCGAAGATGCCGTGCGTCGACGGGTACGTGACCATCAGCGCGCCCAGGGAGTCGGCGTGCTTCTCCGCCTTCAGCCGCAGATCCGCAATGTCGATGTTGCCATCCGCATCGGACTTCACGACGACAACGTCGAATCCGGCCATCACGGCACTCGCCGGGTTGGTACCGTGCGCGGACTGCGGAATCAGGCAGACCGTGCGGTGTGTATCGCCCCTCGCCTCGTGGTAGGCGCGGATCACCAGCAGACCCGCAAACTCGCCCTGCGAGCCGGCGTTCGGCTGGAGCGAGACGCTGTCGAAGCCGGTGATCTCAGAGAGCCAGGATTCGAGCTGCTCGAACATCGTGCGGTAGCCGGTCGCCTGGTCGGCGGGCGCGAACGGGTGCAGCTTCGCGAACTCCGGCCAGCTGATCGGCAGCATCTCCGATGCCGCGTTCAGCTTCATGGTGCAGGAGCCGAGTGCGATCATGCTGTGCGAGAGCGACAGGTCCCGAGCTTCGAGCTTCTGGATGTAACGCAGCATCTCCGTCTCGGAGCGGTAGCGCTGGAAGACCGGATGCGTCATGAAGTCGGACGTGCGCGCGAGCGCGCCGAAGTCCGCGGCCTTCTGCTGCTTCCCGTTGGAGCCGCTGCCGGACTTCGAGCCGGCGCCGGTCTTCGAGCTGGCGCCGAAGGCGGCGAGAACATCGTCGACATCACTGTCCGTCACGGTCTCATCAAATGCGACGGTGATCGCGTCCGTGCCGAGCGCGTTCAGGTTGATGCCGCGCTCGAGTGCCGCGTCCATGATCTGCTTCTGCCGGTTGCCAACGGTCACGCGGACCGTGTCGAAGAAAGGCCGGTCGCCGATGTCGAAGCCGAGTCCGCGCAGGCCCTCCGCGAGCTTCAGTGCGCGGGAGTGTACGCGCTCCGCAATCGCCTTCAGGCCTTCCGGCCCGTGATAGACGGCGTAGAAGCTGGCGATGACGGCGAGGAGCACCTGCGCGGTGCAGATGTTCGAGGTGGCCTTCTCGCGGCGGATGTGCTGCTCGCGTGTCTGCAGGGCCATGCGCAGGGCGGGCTGGTCGCGGGAATCGCGCGACACACCGATGATGCGGCCGGGAATCTGGCGCTTGTACTCATCGCGCGTGGCAAAGAACGCAGCGTGCGGACCGCCGTAGCCGAGCGGCACGCCGAACCGCTGGCTGCTGCCGACCACCATGTCTGCGCCGAACTCGCCGGGCGGGGTGAGGACGGTGAGTGCGAGCAGGTCCGTCGCAACTGTCACGAGCGCACCGGCTTCCCGGGCGCGGTCGCAGAGCGCGCGGTAGTCGTGCAGCGAGCCGTCCATGGCGGGATACTGCAGCAGGATCCCGAACACCTTGTCGGTGATCTCGAAGCTGTTGTGATCCGCAATGACGACCCTGAAGCCTCGCGCGTTCGCGCGCGTCAGCACAACATCGATCGTCTGCGGATTGCACAGCTCGGAAACGAGGAACGTGTCGCGGCCCTTGCCGGCCACAGCGTGTGCCATCGCCATCGCTTCGGCTGCCGCGGTCGCCTCGTCAAGCAGTGAAGCGTTGGCGATCGGCAGACCCGTCAGGTCGATCACAACCGTCTGGAAATTCAGCAGGGCTTCGAGGCGGCCCTGCGCGATCTCAGCCTGGTAGGGAGTGTACGCCGTATACCAGTTCGGGTTCTCCAGAACCTTCCGCTGGATGACCGGCGGCGTATGCGTGTCGTAGTACCCGAGACCGATATAGGACCGCATCACGCGGTTCGCGGACGCAATCGACCGCAGCTCGGACAGTGCCTCGTGCTCGCTCGTCGGCGGGACGATCGCGAGCTCCTTCCGGAACCGGATGTTCTCCGGGATCGTCGCATCAATGAGGGCGTCCACCGAGTCGTAGCCGATGGTCTCGAGCATGTGGTCAACCTCGGCTGCACCCGGGCCGATATGGCGGCGGATGAAGGAGGCATCATAGCCGGACTTCTTCTGTGCTGGGCTCATCTTCGTCTTCGCTGATCGCGTGAAGTTAGACAGCCCTGATAATACCCAAGTCGTCAAGCACGATACAGGTGCGGACAGGCCCGAACAGGCCATATTAAGGGATGCGCCGAATCCTCCTTCTGGACTGCGACCAGTTCTTCGTGCAGTGCGCCCGCCTCGAGGACCCCGAAGGGGCAGGGCGGGAATCACTGCTGCTCGTCGGCGGGAGCGCCGAGGGACGTGGTGTGGTGACCAGCGCCAGCTACGAGACCCGCGCCTTCGGCGTGCGGTCGGGCATGCCCACCGCCACGGCGCTGCGGCTCTGCCCCCAGGCGAAGGTGGTCGGCGTGCCGCGCGAGCTGTGCGGCATCAAGAGCCGGGAGGTGCGCACAGTCCTCCAGCGCTTTGCGCCTGTCGTGGAGGCCGCCTCGATCGACGAGGCCTATCTCGACCTGACCGGGACCGAGGGCGTCTATCGCAACGAGCCGCTGGAGGAGACCGCCCGGCGGATCCGCGAGACCGTGCTGGCAGAAACGTCCATCCAGACGTCGATCGGCGGCGGGACCAGCAAGGTCATCGCGAAGCTGGCGGTGAGCCGAGCGAAGCCGGCCGGCGTCTTTATTGTGGCACCCGGCGACGAACAGACGTTTATGGCGACGCTGCCTCTGGCGAAGATCCCCGGCATCGGGCCGGTCTTTCAGGAGGAGCTGGCTCTGCGCGGCCTGCGGCAGGTGGCGGAGGCGCAGTCGATCGACGAGAAGGGCCTGATCGCGCTGTTCGGCGAGGGCCGCGGCCGGTGGATGTACCGGATCGTGCGCGGGATCGACGTGAGCCCGGTGGAGTCGGGTCGTGAGGCGCGCTCGATGTCACGGGACGAGACCTTCGCGCGGGACATCGACCGGACGGTGGACCTGGAGCGGGAGCTTCTGGCGCTCACGACCCGCCTGGGGAACGACCTGCGGACGGAAGGTTTCCGCGCTCGGACCGTCACGGTTCGGCTGCGCGACGCGGATTTCCGGACTCGCCAGGCGAGCCGGACGCTCGCGGCCCCGGTGGAGTCCGACCGCGGGCTATACGCCGTCGCGCGGGACCTGCTGGCGAAGCTGCGTGCCGACCGCCGGATCGGCGCGAGACTCATCGGCGTCAGCGCATCGAACTTCACGGGATCGGACGGCGTACCGCAGCTCGGCCTGTTCGCGGGCGAGGAGACCGGCGTGGAATCGGATCGCGACCGCCGGCTCAGCCGCGCGTCGGACGACGTGCGCGCGCGCTTCGGCGCTGACGTGCTGAAGCCCGGTCGCCTGCTGGAATAGATCGTGGACGACATCCGTATCATCATCGATTTCCCATCGGAAGAAGGCGGGAAGGCGGCGCGCCGTGAGTTCGTCGCGCCCATCGCTGTCGTGACGGCGTTCGCCGTTGATGAATTGGTAGACGCACTCGCGCGGGTTGAGGAGGCGGCTGCGTCCGGAAAATGGTGCGCCGGTTTCGTAACGTACGAAGCGGCACCCGCATTCGATGCGGCGATGCGCGTGCGCGTGGGCGGTCGCATGCCATTGTTGTGGTTCGGCGTGTTCGACGCGCCGGTTGCTGCGTCTTCCGTGGAGCGGCCGCTGGTAGATGACGTGTCCTGGCACGCCACGCAATCCGACGACGCCCTCTCCTCGGCGATCCTCACCGCTCAGGCCGCGATCCTCGCCGGTGAGACCTACCAGGTGAATTACACGACGCGTCTGCACAGTCGTACCCCGGTTGATGCGTCGAGCGATTACACGCGCGCCTGGTATGAGCAGCTGCGCGCGGCGCAGGGAGATGGCTGGCACGCGTTCATCCGCACGCCGGATCATGATGTGCTGAGCGTATCACCCGAGCTGTTCTTCATGCGACGTGGGACGCGCCTCGAGACCCGACCGATGAAGGGGACGGCGCCGCGCGGTCGGTATTACGAGGAAGACCGGTCGCGCGCCGCCGCGCTGCACGGGTCGGCGAAAGACCGTGCGGAGAATCTCATGATCGTCGACCTGCTGCGTAACGACATCGGCCGCATTGCGGAGACCGGCACCGTGCGCGTGCCGTCGCTGTACGACGTCGAAAAGTACGAGACGGTCTGGCAGCTCACTTCGCGCATCGAGGGAACACTTCGCAGCGACGTCGGTCTCGTCGACATCTTCCGCGCACTCTTTCCGTGCGGGTCGGTGACGGGCGCGCCGAAGATCAACACGATGAAGTGGATTGCCGAGCTCGAGACATCACCGCGCGAAGTCTACTGCGGCGCGATCGGTGTGATCGCACCGGGGGGCGACTGTACATTCAGCGTTCCGATCCGTACCGTCGTTGTAGAACGCAGGAGCGGCGAGGCCGTGTATGGAGTCGGTGCGGGAATAACGATCGACTCGACTGTCGACGGCGAGCTCGCCGAGTTCCGCGCGAAGGCGGACGTGCTGCACCGGCGCCGGCACGTCTTCGAGCTGCTCGAGACGATGCGGGTCATGAACGGTGTGGTTCTGCGGCGCGGGATGCACATGGCTCGTCTGGCGCGGTCGGCCGCGTACTTCGGGTTTGCGTTCGATCGCGCCGCCGTCGAGGGCGTGCTCGATGCGGAGCTTTCTGCGTTGTCGATGGCGGGCGAGCGGTCTGAGCCGGCAGAGCCGGCGTCGGCGCGGGCGGGACGATATCCGCGCGATGTGCGGCTCCGAATGCGCGTTTCGGCCGATGGGGCCGTCGCGTTCGATCATGGTGACGCGCCACCCTGGTATCCCGATCGCGACGCATGCAGGGCAGTGGGCGGTATCGAGCGTGTGCGCCTCGCCAAAGCGCCGGTGGATTCCCGGGACCCGTTTCTGTGCAACAAGACCACGTACAGGACCGTGTATGAAGTGCAGCGCGCCGCGTGGCCGGACGCGTTCGACGTGCTGCTGTTCAACCAGGACGGTCAGGTCACGGAATTCACCAACGGAAACATCGTTGCGCTGATCGGCGGAATGCCGGTGACTCCGCCGCGCGAGACGGGGCTGTTGAACGGGACGTTCCGCCAGGAGCTGCTGGACGCCGGGATCGTGGGGGAGCGCGGACTGCAGATCGCGGACCTGGCGCTGTGTGAAAGGCTATGGCTCGTGAACAGCGTGCGGGGCTGGGTGGAAGTGGCATTGTTGCATTGATGCATCTGTATTGCAGCCATGAAGCATCGCCCCGTCCCTTCGTCGGAGGATCGACGATGCGCTGGCGAGGCCGCGCAAGTCTTACGCATGTAACGACTTAACGGTCCGGTTCGGCGGTTGTGGCACAGCGGCGAGTCGATTGCATTTGGAGAGCGCGGCCGCAGTAGGGTGGCATGTCTGCATCCCCGCACCCGCGCGACGTGCTTCATACTACCGGCAGAGAACCCGCCCGATGTCGATGAGGACGTCGGGCGGGTTCTGCCATATCTGCTACCGCACCGGGAAAGTTTACTGCCGACAGCGTCTACTGGATGAGGGCGGTGGTTTCCTCGTCTGTCTGGGACACGGTCATAGTCACGCCCATGTCACGCAGCTCCTGCGTGCCCTTCATGGTGGTGCTGACCGAGCGACGAAGGAGAATGCCGAGCTGCGTCGAGTAATACATGCGGCCCTTTACAGTGCCCGCCATCTTGCCGGTAACCGTACCGGTACCCTCCGTGGTCATGGTCATGGCGATGTCCGCTGTGCCGTCGCTCTGAACTACGAGGACGGGGCGTCCGGCAATCGTGGAGTCGGCCACGACCTCATACCGCGTGATGCTCGTGTTGTCGACTGCGTTCTGTGAACCCGGCTTCGACTTCTCCGTGACCGTGTCGGTCCAGACGAGACCCTTTCTCAACGGTTCTTTCGGCATATCCATCTCAAGGCCGTAAATGGTCTCCGGCATCGCGTCAGACATACCCGCAAGCTCGGGCGGCAGGATGTCAGCCTTGTTGATAATGGCAACGACGCCAGTGGATGAGAGGGTCGCGACCTGCTTCTTGTTGAGGGCGAAGCTCATGTCCGGCTCGAAGTCCCCCATCGGACTGGACGTGCTGGACCTGGCGCTGTCCATCCATGACGTGATCGTGTCACCGCGCCCGAATACCGCAACCACGCGTGCATCCGTCGTCAGCGACTGCGTGACCGTCCCAGTCACGTCGCTTTCCATGGTCTGAGACATTTTCGACGTCTGGAGGAAGCGGAGGGTGTCGCCCGCAACCCGCTGATGCGCCTGGGCGGAAGCGGCGGATGCGGTTGCGGTGCTGATCACAAGCGCGGCGAGAAGGGGTCGGATGTCGAATCGCATGGAGAACCTGTAGGAGCGGGGGACTCACGGACGGGCTTGAAATGAAAGCGCCTCGAAACATTCGTTGAGAGACAACGGACATTTCGAGGCGAAAGCTCCCGCGACAGGACTCGAACCTGTGGCCCGGTGATTAACAGTCACCTGCTCTACCAACTGAGCTACGCGGGATTGTGTGGAGCGGATGATTTTAACGGCGGTCAGGGGGTGGGTCAACCGCGGATGTGGTGAAAACAGCACAGATAAGCCGCCAGTTGCTCGAGCCGTCCAGGCTTTCGCGGGCCGGGTGAGTACGAGGGCTCTGTCGGTCGAGAATCGTTGTGGCGGCCGAGATGATCTGGCGGAAGGTCGCCCCTTTCCGCTGGCCAAGCTTCTGAATCTCGAGCTCCATGGCGGCGGGCGGGCTGCGTCCGAGTGCGATGATAAGCCTCTCCGCGGTATCCATCTCCTGGCGGTCCGGTCCGCCCGGAATCGCTGAAAGGGCTGCGTGAATCTGCCGTGCCGCGCGGATGGCGGCGGGATGAGGGATAGATGCAGGAACGCCCAGTGGCCGGGCGCCCTGGGGAGTCGCCCGTGCTACGGCGATTCTGAAGAGGACTCTGGCGCGCCGCGTCAGTCTTGAATCGTAGCCGGTGTGGAATACTCCCTCGCCACCCGCTTCGATGCACTCAACAGCGGCCGTGATGGGATCTGCCATTCGCAAATGCGCGCCCCGCCACCCGCTTCCGTCGGCGCGGAAGGCCGACACCTGTCCGGTGCGGCTGCATTGAATGACCAATACCGCACGCTCGCCCGACCTGTTTGCACGATCCTGCGCGCGACCGCCCGCAGGGGTGAGCACCACGATGCAAGGACGGTCCGACTGGGGAGGGCCGTTGTTTCTGAGCCAGGTCCGCAACGATTCGTCGGACCACCCAGGTCCGGCAGGGGCAACCGAATGGCTGTGCGGGTAGCCATCGGTCAGCTGTCGGCAGGTGATCAGGTGCTGCCAATCGCCTGGGTCGAGGTCGTACGGGTCGACAACGATGTGCTCGAGTCCGAGCGTCACATCGATCGCGCGCAGCTTGATACCGAGTCGTCGGAGCAGGCGCAGGTATGCATCGAGCGCCCGATCGGGCACGAAGTTGTAGCTGTGCACCTCTGCGTGTGGCGACCCCATGCGGTCTATGCGACCGACTCGCTGAATGAGGCGAACAGGATTCCATGGCAGATCATAACTGACGACGTGCGCGCAGTCCTGGAGGTTGAGTCCCTCGGCGAGAACGTCGGTTGCGATGAGGATGTCGACAGCTTCGCGCTCCGGGAACCGGCGGCCGCCATTGGCGCGCGGTGCGAAGCGCGCTACTACAGCGTTGCGGCCGGCGCGGCCGCGTCCGAGGAACGCGTCGCTGCCATGGATCAGGCCGACGCCGCCCCGCGGCAGCAGCGCACGCCACAGATACTCGGCCGTGTCGCGGAACTCCGTGAAGATGAGAACCTTCTCACCGCGTAACCGGCCGTCGAGCAACCGCCGCAGCTGCCCGAGCTTCGGATCATGCGGTATCCCTTTTGTCAGTCTCTCGATATCCGCGAGGATCTCCAGATCGCGGCGCATGTCCGCTTCGAGGCGCTCCACGTCCATGTAGGGCGGGATGGGGACGCAAACCAGACGTCGCATGGTAAGCTGATCAACCACCGGCCCGGAAGCGATACGGGCATCGGCCGGCGTCAGAAGAAGACCTTCATGCAGCGCTGCCAGTCTCTCGCGTTGCAGCTGCACGAGATCGTGAACGGTGGCGACGAGTGCGGTGCTGCTCGACGCGAGACGTTTCAGCAGAAGAAACCGGATGAGTGCGCTGGCGTCGGTTCCGAACGCGTCGAGTCTCAGGTCTGCGATCCCGCGCAGTATCTCGTCGTGCCTCCCGTCCCCGGCAGGATCGTATGGGATGGTCACGGGCGGTCGCAGCGCAGGAAATCGGAAACGGGGATCACCGCTGCCGATCTCGTGCGCAACATCCCGGCGTGTCCTGCGGATCACGAGGGCCCGGAGGACGGCACGCAGTCCGGCAGAGCCGGATCCCTCAGCTACCGCCTCACCGAACGCCACCTTGAGATCCGGAACCCCGACCGACGTAAGCGCGTCATCCGTGCAGAACAATCGGATGAGATGGTAGAGGTCCCATAGCGAGTTGTTTACGGGTGTGGCGGTGATGAGACAGACCTGGCGGTTGATCGCCAGGCGGGCGAGGGCACCATAGCGGCGGGTGCCGGGATTGCGAAACGCGTGAGCTTCATCGACGAGCAGCAGCCCCTGCCCGCCGGTCAGTGACGCGCGATACCGGCCCCGTGAGAGCGCGGCGTGAGTGATTACAGTCACGCCTCCGCTGATGCGTCGCAATGGCACTTCCCACTGGCGGCGCAGCGCAGACGGCAAGACGACAACGACCGGCGTATCATGCGCGATGAAGTGCCGCGCGATCGCGAGCCCCATGTGCGTTTTACCGAGCCCCACCGCGTCCGCGATGATCACTCCGCCATGGCGCTCGATCGTCGAAATGGCGCGCGCGACGCCGCGGCGCTGGAACTCGCTGAGCGCACCGCTCGAAGCGTCGCCATCCTCGAGAGCGGAACCTTCGTGCGGGAAAATCGCGCAGAGGATCCGAATGGCGGCCTCGAGCGGCGACACGCATTCAATGTCGCGCACAGAAGCGCTCGGCTCCATCCGGGAGGTCACGTTGGACCGGTTCCCATCGGCTACCGCGTCCATGCCCGCCGCCTCCGCCCGGCAGGCGGGCGGACCAGCTCGCCGACCAGCTCACGAACGACCGGCAGGACATCGTGCGCGCGGCCCCACAGCGACTCGAAGTGCGCTGCGGCGTCGCGCACGGCGGCAGGGCCGGTCAGTGCGCACGTCAGCGAAACGCCGTCGCGCGCAACCGGCTGCGAGAAATAATGGGCGCCGACCAGGCACGCGGCACCATCGACCGCCACTGCGCTGACAGGCAGGCCGTGGAAAACGGAAAAGTCCGGCGACCAGCACGTCCGGCCCGCCGCCCGGATCTCCAGCCGTCCCGACCGCGCGAAGGCATTCATTACGTTCAGATTGCGAGCGGCCTGCGCATCGGTGCCGCGGACGGTCGCCGCGTCCGCGAGCATGTTCACATCGAGCCGATCCAGGAGCAGCCGACAGCTGACGAGCCGTGCAAGCTCGAGGTCGGAAAGGTCGATCGCAGCGAGGCGCACGTTGCCAATGGCGAAGTCGGCACGGCGCGCGCACGACAACAGTGTTCCGATGACCTCCCGCAGGGGCGGCATGGACCGGTCATCGAGCAGGGTGCCGGCGAGCATCACGCGACTCCCGACAGCCAGTGGTCAAAGAATTGGAGCGCGACGAAGTCACGGTCCGTCAGGCCATACGCATCCGCAACGAGCGCATCCAGTCTCGCCTGATGCGATGGTGAGAGGCCTCCGGCGTCGTGCGCTTCCTGTGCGATCGACGTGAGCGCGCCAGCATTGCGAGCTCGCCATGCGTGCGGCAGCGGCAGCATTCCGACGGTCCAGGCGAAGAATCGGAAGCGGGCATCCTTCGCGCGCTCCGCAGCGGCGCGCGCGAGGCAGCGCAGTGGCATCGCGTTGAGATATGCAGTGAGCAGCAGCGCCGTCTCGCGGTCGCCAACGGCAACGAAGTAGACGGTGTTGAGCGGAAGGATCGGGACCTTGCCACCCGCATCGCCTTTGACACGATCCGGTACGGCAGCCGCGTGAAGCGTGTCCGCGATGTCGTGCCACACGACCTTGTGGCCCAGTGTCGCGGGTCCGACCCGCATCAGCGTCCCGGCCGATGCGCCCGCAGGTACGCCAGTCCGGGCCCGGAGCGCGGCGTCGTGGCGTTTGAGGAACGCGCGCAGCCGGACCGGACTCTCAGCACCCCGCCGGTCGTTGGACGGTGTCCATAGCACCCGCGCGGACGGGACCGCACGCCACGCACGTACATCCGACCCACGGATCAGCGGTCGCAGCGTTTCCGTCTCGACATAGCCGGTGAAGCGCCGCGCTTCCGCCGTGCTGTGCGACAGCTTTCTCGCGCGGAAATAGCCCTCGGTCCTGATCTGCGAGAGTCCGCCCAGCCGGTGCACGAACTCGCGCGCGATGAGCACATCGTTCGCGCCTGTCACGATGCCACGCCTGACATCGAGGCCGTCAACCTGCGCGAGCGGTCTGCCTCGACCCATCATGGTCCGGAAAGCGCGCGCGGCCTCAGGCGGTGCAAGCAGCCATGGCGCAGCAGGGTCGCCGGGGATCAGCGGAATGCCGTCGCATGAAATGTCGAACTCGAGGTCCGGCACGTTGCGACGGGTCATGCGGACATGTATGCCCGGGCGACAGGCAGCCACTTGGGGGGGACGTGCAGCCGCGGGGGACGCTGCGGGGCGTTTGCGGGCAACGATCGCACACGTGAAAGCATCCGCGCGAAAGACTGATCGCTGATCGAGTGCGAAGTCTTCGATGGAAATGATGTCGAGGCGGTCAGCAACCAGGGCGCGGGCGCCGCCGGCGTACAGCGAGCGCAGCATCTTCGCTGGCAGCAGCATGGCGAGTACGCCGCCGTCATTCAGCAGCCGGATGGAGCGCTCGAGAAAGAGGAGCGAGAGATCGACCTGCCCCGAAGTGCGACTGCCGCCGTATACTGCCGCGGCGGGCCATCCAGCTCGCTGACACACGACATAGCTGTCGCGAACGGAACCGGCCATCGCAGCCGGCCACTTGTGCGATCGGATCCATGGAGGGTTGGAGAGAATGACGTCGAAGCGCGGGGTGTCCGCGAAATGCACATGAAAGCTGAAGAACGGCAGGACGCCGCTGTTATCCAGCGCCTGCAGCAGAGCGGAAGATTCAGCAACGCGACGCCTGAGCGCCCGTACATCGCGTCCGGCGGCGACCGCCGCCGCAGTCTGTTCGTTCCAGAAGTCACGCGATTCAGATGTGGCCACCGCGTCACGCAGAGCGCGTCCAAGACGCGCATGCAGTCCGGAGAGCCACGCACTCGCGAGCGAGCGCTCGGCGTCGCGCAGGTCGGCACGCAGCTGAATCCGGGTATCCGGTTCAGCGTCGACGTAAGCAGCAGCAAGAGGCGCCAGCACGGCAAGCGCGGCACGAACAGGCCCGGATCGCACTGCCCTCGCGTTCACATCCATGCCTGCGCGCTGCGACAACGCCTGTAGCGGATCCAGCAGTGCATCGCCCTGGCGGATGCGCCGATCCAGGTTAGGCAGGGGAGGTGGCGCATCATCGGAGACGTCCGCGAGTGCGAGCCACAACCGAAGTGAACAGAGCAGGGCCGCATCATCGAGGAGGTCGACGCCGTGCAGGCATCTGCCCACTACATCGCGCTTCACCAGCACGGAATCTTCGCCGAGCGCGACCCGCCCGGCGGCTATGCGCGACAGTGCGCCCAGCAGGAAGGCGCCCGAGCCGCATGCGGGATCGAGCACACGCACTTCGCGCAGTGCCGAAGACGCAGCGGAGCGCTGAACGCCGTAAAGCGCCGCGTCACCGTCGCCTCCGAGAATCCGTTCGGCCGTTGCAACCGGCAGGTCGGCGCGTCCGGCGAGGTAATGCATGAATGCCGTCGCAGAGAGACGATCCACCATTGCGGGCGGCGTATAGAAGGTACCGGTATCGCCGCGCCGGTCCGCGGACATCAGCCCTTCGAATACGCGGCCGAGCATTTCGGGATCGATCTGGATCCCGCGCGACGACGATGGCGCCGCGTCCAGCGGATCGGCTGCGGCAAACCGGAACCGCTCGAGCAGCTCGTCGAAAACGGCGACCATCGTCCGGTCGGGAAGATCGAGCTCGAACCGCCGCTCGATCGCATGACGCTCGAACAGGCCGCCGTTCAGATAGGGCAGGGCCCCGAGAGCCAGGGCGTCCGCAGTGCGTCGCTCGGGACGGGTGTTCAGCACGCCAAAAAACAGCGGCACAACAAAGCCGCGGTACAGGCTGACGGCTTCAGCACCTTCGCGCTGCCACCGCCGCACGCGGTGAATGAGATACGACGCATCGCCAGCCAGATGTCCCTGGCGCTGGAGGAAATAGAGGAACATGAGCCGGCAAAGCAGCAGGAGTGAGAGCTGCTCGCGCTCGGCGCGCGCGCCGGCGGGCAGACCTTTCCATGCGTCGCTCAGGGCAGCGCGCTGGGCGCGCACCGCGGCGAAGAACCGGGCGCCGACTCCGGCGCTGTCCATCGCGTTCGCATAACGCAGAGCCAGTGAAACCCCGGGCTCTCCCGGCTCGGCGATCATGTCACGCAGCACGTCCAGCTCGGACGCCAGCGGCCTCGCCGGTTCGATGCTCAAGCGCCGCAGCTCGCCGTCAGGCGCATAGCACGCGAGCGTCAGCGCTGCGTAGTCCGGGGCCGCGATGAAAGCCAGGATTGGCCGGACCGGTTCGAGATCGCGCAGCATCCGCGCGAGCTGCGTGATGAGATGGGGTGTCACCGGCGTGCGCGATTCCGCGAGCAGAACCCGGAGCGTGCCGTGCTCGGCCAGACTCCACACACCCTCGCGTCCTCGAAATACGGGCCGTTCGTCCCAGAACAGCCCGAGCGCGGTGATCAGCTCCTGGAGCCCTGCGCGGCTCGTGGCGCGGAGGACCGCGCGGCGGAGATCGTCGGCCGGCCGCATGGTGGTCCGGATGGATGCGTGGATCGTCATGCACGCAACGAATGCGCGTCCTGCGGGGCGCATCCATGGCAGCTTGGGCCGACTTCCCGTCGCATGGAGCCCGGCATACATTGCCGCGATGGCGACGCGGCTCTTCTATCGCATGACGGACGGCATCCGGATTACGGTGCGCCCGGAATACGCGCCGGAGCACTCGGACCCTGCCGAGCCGCGCTTCGTGTTCATCTACTTCATCCGCATAGAGAACGTGGGCGACAAGACCGCCCAGCTCGTGCTGCGCCACTGGGACATCCACGACGAAGAGGCAGGTCTCAGCCACGTGGACGGCGAGGGCGTGATCGGTGAACAGCCGGTGCTCGCTCCCGGCGATGTCCATGAATACAGCAGCTTCTGCGTCCTGCGCGCGCGGAGAGGCTACATGCAGGGCTGGTATGAGCTGAACCGTCCGGACGGCACCACATTCCGCGCGGTCATCCCGCGCTTCGAGCTCAACGCCTCACAGGAGACACCATGAAGATGCTACGTCCGCTGATCGCAGCCGCGCTCCTAGCCGGAGCGACAGGTGCGAACGTGAGGGCGCAGGAAACGCCGAAGCCGCCCGCGAGTCCGCCGACCATCGCCGACAAGGTGGCCGGCGCAATGAAGATGGACGGCTACATGCCCGTCTACTGGGACGAGAAGGCCGGCAGGATCTGGCTGGAGATCCCGCGCTTCAATGAGGAGCTGCTGTACTACGTGTCGCTCCCCACCGGTCTCGGTTCGAACGACATCGGTCTCAATCGCGGCGACCTGGGCCCGTCCTACGTCGTGAAGTTCGAGCGCGTCGGGCAGAAGGTGATGATGACGCAGTCGAACCAGCGGTACCGGGCCATTACGAATGATGCGCTCGAGCGGAAGGCGGTGACGGACGCGTTCCCGACGTCGATCATCTGGGGCTTCAAGGTAGAAGCCGAGCAGAACGGCCGCGTGCTCGTGGACGCCACGGACTTCTTCGTGCGCGACGCGTTCGGCGTGATCAACACGCTGCGCGGTGCGAATCAGGGGTCGTACCGCATGGACGCGTCGCGCAGCGCGATCTACCTGCCGCGCACGAAGGCGTTCCCGAAAAACACGGAAGTGGAAGTCACGGTTACACTGACGAGTGACGCGCCGGGAGGCCTGATCCGCTCAGTCGCGCCGTCGGGCGACGCAGTGACGGTGCGCGAGCACCACTCGTTCGTGGAGCTGCCCGGGCCCGGCTACACGCCGCGCGAGGCGGACCCGCGCGCGGGATACTTCGGGATCAGCTACATGGACTTCGCCACGCCGATCGATCAGCCGATCACGAAGCGGTTCATTGCGCGGCACCGCCTGGAAAAGAAGAACCCGAACGCGAAGATGAGCGAGCCGGTAGAGCCCATCGTGTACTATCTCGATCCCGGTACGCCCGAGCCCGTGCGCAGTGCACTGCTCGACGGGGCGCGCTGGTGGAACGACGCGTTCGAGGCGGCAGGCTTCATCAACGCGTTCCGTGTCGAGATGCTCCCCGCGGACGCGGACCCGATGGATCTCCGGTACAACGTGATCCAGTGGGTGCACCGCTCGACCCGTGGCTGGAGCTACGGCAATTCGGTGACGGACCCGCGTACGGGCGAAATTCTCAAGGGTCACGTGACGCTGGGCTCACTGCGCGTTCGTCAGGACTACCTGCTCGGCGAGGGGCTGACCGCGCCATACGTGAACGGGACCGAGACCGCAAATGACGTGAGTGCAATGGCGGTCGCGCGCATCCGTCAGCTCGCCGCGCACGAGGTTGGCCACACGCTCGGCCTCGCGCACAACTACATCGCGAGCACGCAGCGCGCGGGTGGTGTGCAGTCCGTGATGGACTATCCGCATCCGGTTGTTACGCTGACGCGCGATGGCCGCATCGATCTCTCCGGCGCGTATCCCACGGGCATCGGCGAGTGGGACAAGGTCGCGATCCGATATGGGTACTCGGTGCTGCCGAACGGTAATCAGTATGCGACGCTGGACACGCTGCTGCTGAATGCAGCCCGGCGGGGAATATCTTTCCTGAGCGATCAGGACGCGCGGTCACCGGGCAGCGCGCATCCGCAGGCGCACCTCTGGGACAATGGCGGTGACGTGGTCAGCGAGCTGGACCGCATGCTCGAGGTGCGAAATGCGGCGCTGCAGGCGTTCGGCGAGCGCGCGATCAAGGCGCGCGCGCCGATGGCCATGATCGAGGAAGCGCTGGTGCCGCTGTATCTGCACCACCGATACCAGACGGAAGGCGCGATCAAGACGATCGGCGGGCAGTACTACACGTATGCAATGCGCGGCGATGGCCAGCAGGCCGTGCGTGCAGTACCGGCCGCCGAACAGCGTCGCGCGCTGGATGCAGTGCTGCGGACTATCAGCCCTGGATTCCTCGCCCTGCCGCAGCGCATCACATCACTGATCCCGCCGCGGCCGTACGGCTACGGCTCGAGTCCCGAGCTCTTCGACCGCACGACCGGACCGGTGTTCGACGTACTGACGCCAGCGGCGGCCGCCGCGGACATGACGCTGTCGCTGCTGCTCAATGGTGAGCGGGCGGCGAGGCTCGTGGAGCAGAACGCGATCGACCCGTCACTGCCCGGCCTGGGGGACGTTCTGACACGCATCCATGCGGCAGCGTTTGCTGCAACATCGAATAGCTACGAGGCGGAGATCGCGCGGACTGTGCAGCGCGTTTACGTTGAGAACCTGATGGAGCTGGCAGGCCGGGCGTCGCTGCCGCAGGCGCGGGCGATCGCGACACTGGCGCTCAACCGGCTGAGTGCTGAGCTCAGGAATACTGCGGGAAGCGACAATGCCGTCGCACACGCACAGCTGCTCGCGGCGGACATCGACCGCTTTGTGAACCGGCCGATCGCGCCCCTGCCGGCCACGCGCAGCGTCACGCTGCCGCCGGGTCAGCCGATCGGTGATGGCGGCATGCAGCTGCTCGACCTGCGCTGCGACGATATGTAGGGACTCAGGCGTTCTGTTCGGCCCACGCCCGGGCGGCCGCGAGCCGCTCGGGCGTTCCCATTTCCAGCCACAGCCGACGGCCGATGTCGAACAGCTCGATGCGGCAGCCCAGACCCGTCAGGCGCATGTACGTATCCACGATCGAGAACTTGCCGGTCTCGGTGATCAGGTCGAGGAACGGCGGCGAAATGACGTGCACACCGGCGAACGCCCAGGGCCTGAAACTCTCGCAGTCCGTGTAGAGCTCAGCACCCCGCCCGGCGCGCTTATCATACCGGCCGCACAGACCGGCATCATTGTCGAACAGCAGGAACCGCGAGGTCTCACGCTGGTTGCACGCGAGTGTGACGAGTGCGCCGGACTGCTGGTGACGGCGGTACATCGCCGTCAGGTCGAAGTCCGTGATTACGTCGACATTGTACAGGACGAAGGGTGCGTCCCGCCGAAACAGCGGTGCGGCGTGGAGCACGCCGCCACCCGTCTCGAGCGGAGCGGGCTCCTCGCGCGAGAAAGCGACTTCCACACCGAAGCCGTCGCGCCCGGTTACGAAGTCGACGATCTGGTCGGCGTGATGCGAGATGTTGATGATCAGACGGTCGGCCCCCGCCTCGATCAGGCGGCGCGCCACGCGCTCGAGCATCCGCACACCACCCACGTCCACGAGCGCCTTCGGCAGGGTCTCCGTGATCCCGCCGAGTCTGCTGCCGACGCCAGCCGCAAGAATCATTGCATCCATGGATATTCAGACGCCCGCTTCGACCCGGGCCGGCCAGTGTTTCTCTTCGCGGTGGTGTAGTCGGACGTTGACCTGTGGATAGTTGTGCTTCAGATGCGCAGCCATGCGCTCGGCGAAATACACCGACCGGTGCTGGCCGCCGGTGCAGCCGAACGATACCGAAAAGCTCGTAAAGCCGCGGCGGAGGTACTCCTCGACCTGGCTGTCCACGAGCTGGCTGACGTTGCGCCAGAAATCATGCGACTCCGGACTGCGCTCCAGGTATTCGACGACGGCCGCGTCGCGGCCGCACTGGTCGCTGTACTCGAGATGACGGCCCGGGTTCGGCAGCGAACGGCAGTCGAAGACGTGGCCGCCGCCATGGCCGCCCGCGTCCTGCGGATAGCCGCGCTTGAAGCTGAAGCTCTGCAGGTAGACCGTCAGGCCGTTCGAGGACGGAGGTGTGTCGCGGTCACTCCAGTCCGCGACGATCCGGCCGAACACGGCGCGCAGCTCAGGCACGTCGAGCGGCAGGCCGCGCTCCAGCAGACGCGCGATGTTCTGGGCAGCGAACGGCACACTCTGGAGGAAGCGCGCCTTCCGCTCGAAAAAGCCGCGATACCCGTACGCACCCATCGCCTGCATGATGCGAACGAGCACGTAGCCGCGGTACAGCTCCACAAATCGCGCGCGGTCTACTTCGACATACTGCGACAGAGCGTCGAGATAGTGGTCGAGCAGGACATCGCGGATCGCGTCCGGAATCGCAGCCTTCGCGTCGTACAGCAGAGACGCAATGTCGTACTGCGGCGCTCCACGCCGCCCGCCCTGGTAGTCGATGAAGTGCGGGTTGCCGTCATCATCGATCAGGATGTTGCGGGACTGGAAGTCGCGGTAGAGGAAGAGCGATGTGTCCGCCTGGAGCAGGAACTCCGCAAGCTTCTGGAAGTCGGTCTCGAGTCTCGCCTCGTTGAAGGGAATCTGAGCGAGCTTCAGGAAATGGTACTTGAAGTAGTTCAGGTCCCAGAGGATCGACTGGAGATCGAACGCGGCGCGCGGATAGGCCAGGTTGAAGTCGATGACCTTCGCGCCCGTCGTCTGAAAACGGGGCAGCGCCTCCACCACACGCCGGTACAGCGGCAGCATCGACTCCGGAAACGGCGATCCGTCCCGCCGCCTAGCCTCCACCAGTGCCGTGAACAGCGTGGTGTCGCCCAGATCCTCCAGCAGCCAGACGCGGTTCTCCTCGTCCGCGCCGTACAGCTCGGGAACGGGCAGGCCCGCGGCACGGAATGACTCCGTGTACGCGAGGAATGTCCGGTTCTCCTCCGCATCAGGACCGTACGCGCCGATCGCGGTCTCCATATCCGGACCGATCATCCGGAAATAGACGCGACTCGACCCGTCGCCCGCGATCTCCAGTACGGAGCGCGGTGCGCGGCCGAAATGTTTGACGAAGAGTCGGACAAGAAATTCGTGCATCGCGCCTGCTTTTGCCGCGGTTTCCCTGCTGTCTGGCATGATCCAAGCCACCCGTCGTCAGGCGATGTTTGCGTTTGGTCCGGCCCGGAGCATACAGGGACGAGCGGAAAACGGGAAGCGAAGGGACGAACCGGGGAACCCTTTCACGACGATGGCCGTCTAACCGGATACGTGCCACGTCGCACGTCTCGAAGCATCAGCCGGAGGTTTCTGGAATGAAAAGAGTCCTGTTAGTACTATGCGCGGCCGCCGTCCTTCTGCCCGCCAGCGTTTCCGCCCAGCGCCGCAGTGTCGTCGTCTTCAAGAAATCCAACCCGTTCGCGTTCTCACCGTACGCCGGCGTCTGGAAGAACGCCATGGACAACAGCATCGACGACGAGAACACGGGCTGGATGGTCGGATTCCGGGTCGGCTATGACGTTACCCGCCGCGCCCGGCTCGTGGGCGACATCTCGTACGCAGAAAGCAGCAACGTAGGCAACACACCCGCAGGTACTCCGAGCTACAACATCTACGACGACAGCTGGATCTTCACGACCGGCGGCGCGGAGTACGACATCCTGCCCGGCGCGACCAGCGTGACCTTCGCCGCACAGGCGGGAGCCGCCTGGCGCAAGACCACGCTGGACGAGCAGATCGGCCTCACACCGCCACCCGACGAGAGCGACGACGGCTTCGGCTCGCAATTCGTCGTGGTGCCACGGATTTCGGTACGCCATTCCTTTTCCGGCAGAACGGGTCTCGATGTGAGCGTCCTCGACCATATCCTGCCGGAAGACGGCGTGGACCACAGTCCCGCCCTGACCATAGGGTTCTGGTTCCGATAGGCCGGTAGTACATTCGACGGCATGCCGAGGAAGGCCTCCCTCCCGTCCGTGCTCGCCGCGCTCGTACTGGCCACTGCATGTACACGCGGCGAGCACCTCCTGTCGCCGGGGCCCGTACCGCTGCCGGGCCCCTCGGCGATCAGCCGGGTGGCGACACGCGATGTGGCGCCGCCAGCTCCCGCGCCGGGGCCGGTGAGCGGACCGGCCGAGGCGCCAGTTCCGCTGTCCCTCCTGGATGCGCGCCTGACAGTTCAGCCGTCCTTCGAGGAAATCCTGGCGTTCCCGCCAGATGAGATGCGATCCGCCACTTACCGTTTTCGCCTGCGGAAGGGCGACACCCTGCAGGTGGATGTCCGTCATGAGCGCGGAGTGCAGTCGCTGATTGCGGAAATTTTCGAGATGGATGACACGGGTGCGTCCCATCAGGTATTCCGATCAGCGCAGAATGCGGATCGTTTCGAGTTCGTAGCGTGGGGCGACGCCCAGCACATCCTGCGTCTGCAGCCGCCGGCGGGCGTGTCAGGCAGGTACGTTGTTCGGGTGGCGGGTTCGCGCGCAGCGACACTTGCCTATCCGGTGGCAGGGATGTCACCGGGATCGATAGCCGGCCTGTACGGCGATGCGCGCGATGGCGGAACGCGGGACCACAAGGGTGTCGACATTTTCGCGCCTCGCGGCACGCCCGTACTGGCAGTTGCGGACGGCGTGATTACGGAAGTCGAGACGACTGGGGCAGGCGGACGGGTGGTGTGGCAGCAGGATGATGAGAACGGCCTCATGTACTACTACGCGCACCTCGATGCGCACCGCACATCAGCGGGCCGCCACGTCTCCGAGGGGGACACGATCGGCCTCGTGGGCAACAGCGGAAACGCCCGCGGGAGCAGCACACACCTGCATTTCGGTGTTTTCCGGCCGGGCTACGAGGCCGATGACCCGGTGCCGTATCTGCTCGGTGGAAACGCGGGCATTGCGCCAACGGATTCCGCGAGCGCACCAGCCGAGCTGGGGCGGCGCGTCCGCCTGGAGAGCGACCGCGTGCGATTGAGGTCGTCACCGAGCGAGGCTGCGCCGATCCTCGAACAGCTTTCGGCCGGGACCGAGCTCCTGGTGCTGGGCTACCTCAATGGCTGGACGCGCGTGGTACTGGGCGACGGGCGGGCAGGCTTCGTCGCGGGCTGGCTGATCCGCAGCTGAGCCTCGACGGCGCGCACGACTGCGCCGGGATTCTCCTCCTGGATGTACTGTCCCGCATCCGGCACGCTGTCCACGACGAGGCGCGGCAGAGACTCGACCATCACCGCGAGGTCGGTGGTCTTCACCTGGCCGGGTTTGCCGGCACCCACCAGGAGGGTCACAGGCGCCCTGATCTCCGACAACCGCGGCCGCAGCGGCAGTCGCTCCTGTGCGTTTACCATACCGCGGAAGCCGGTCAGGACCGCGTCCACACTGGTGAAGGGTTTCGTATATCCGGCGATGACGTCCGCCGTCACCCATGAAGGGTCGGCTGCGCTCTCCACCAGGCCATCCTTCACCTTGTTCTTCATGATGCGCTCGGCGCCCAGCAGCTTGATTACGGGCGAGAGCTTGAGAGCGGTGCGCAGGCCGCCGGTGGCAGCGGCCTCGTCAGGGCCACCATTCAGTGAAATGACGCCTGCGACGAGGGCCGGTCGCTGGAGCGCGAGGCGGAGGCAGATGGAGGCGCCAACGGAGTGGCAGACGAAGGTTGCATTGGAGATGCCGAGCGAGTCGAGTGCGCGACCCAGCCGCTCCGCCTGGCCGCCCAGAGAATAGTCGGCATCGCGCGGCCGGGCTGACGCGCCCATGCCGAGCGGCTCGATGACAACCGCATCATGACCGGCTTCACTCAGGGCCGGGGCTACCTTCCGGAATGTGAACGCCGAGCCGAGCAGACCCGGGACGAGGACAACCGTCCGGCCGGGGCGTCCGTCGTCATCCGCTCGATAGGTCGTGGTCACCACTGTGTCGGCAACGCCGTCCGTGATGCGGCGGACCTCCGGGTCGCCCGGCCGCAATGCGGCGCACAGCACTGGCACGCCGAGACAGGCGAAGCAGACGAGAGCGGCGGCGCTCCTCATTTCACACCCTCGATGCCGTTGCCCGCTTCCTTCCAGCCGCGGAAGCCGCCGTCCATCGAGATGACGTTCGTGTAGCCCATCTTCTGAAGGTTGTCCGCGGCCAGCGCCGACCGGAATCCGCCGCCGCAGTACAGCACGATCTCGTCGTCGTGGTTGGGAATCTTCGACTCGATGTCCCGCTCGATCACACCGCGCCCGATGTGTACGGCGCCCGGCAGGTGCCCCGCGGCGAACTCGCTTTCCTCACGCACGTCGACCAGGTGGAAATTGTCGCCTTCCCGGATCCGCCGTGCGACCGTGGGGACGTCCGTCTCCTGAATTCGTGCACGCGCTTCGTCCACGATGGCGAGGAAACCCGGGCTGTGATGCGCCATTCCATCCCTCCTGCTGGTGAGTCGACCGCTGACACAGTTCGTTACACCGGGCGGGGCAAGATCGTTGCCGCGCCGGGATCCCTCCGCGTTGCGGGCGATTGCGTCCGCCATGGCTTGCCCGGTGCCGCGCCACTGCGACAGATTGGGTGTCTCAAAGCCAATCAACCGGAATCCATCGGAGGATCCATGCCGCTCGCAGGTGCGCGCGCGCTTCGCCGGGGACTGTCCTGCTCGGCGGTGCTGACCGCGCTGTCCATGCCCGTCCTTGCCCAGACCCCCGTCATCCAGGCCGAGACGTGGCAGCGTCCACCGAAAGCCATTGCAGACGCGGTCGGCGCACGGCGCGAGCTGAATGTCAGCCTGAGCAACATGAGCCCTGACCGCCGCTACTTCCTTCGCACCCAGAGCGAAGGCATGCCGAGCATGGCGGACTTCGCCCGGCCGCACGTGTACCTCGGCGGCCTTCAGGTCGACATCCGTGCCAACCGTGCGCGCTCTCTCTCCACCCGCGGCGCAGCGGGCCTCGCCGTGATCTCTGCCGAGACCGGCGAAGTCCGCGAGATCCAGGTGCCGAACGGCGCAACAGCGTCGAACGCGCAGTGGTCACCGGACGGAAAGTCCGTTGGCTTCTTCGCGAACTTCCCCGACGCCACGCACGTGTACGTGGCCGACGTGGCGACAGGAAAATCGCGACAGGTCACGAAGACGCCGGTCCTTGCAACGCTGTACTCGACGTTCGACTGGACGAGCGACGGCAAGTCGATTGTCACGGTGCTGATTCCGGACGGCCGGGGCGCGCCGCCGCGCGAGCCGGCAGTGCCCACGACGCCGCTGGTGCGCGTGACGACGCCGGAAAAGAATCCGCAGCGCACGTACGCGAGCCTGCTCCAGACACCGTACGACATGGACCTGCTCGAGTATCACACGACCGGCCAGCTCGCGAAGATCGACGTCGCCAGCCGGAACGTGAAGAAGATCGGCCGGCCCGCCATGATCCGCACCACGGACATCGGCCCACGCGGCGAGTACGTGCGTGTCACCACGATGGTGCGCCCGTTCAGCTACATCGTTCCGACCACGAGCTTCGGCACGCGAGAGGAGCTGTGGGGTCCCGACGGTCAGGTCGTGGCCCTGCTGTCCGAGCGGCCGCTCAACGACGGCACGCCCGCAGATTCCGCGACGCGCGCCAGCCGCGAGAATGATCGGCGCAGCCTGGGCTGGCGGCCGGACGGCGCGGGTCTCAGCTATCTCCAGATGGAGCCCGCACCCGCGCGCGGTAATCGTGCGCAGCCGTCAGACTCTGCCGATGCCGACCGGGCCGCAAACGCGGACAGCGCTGCCACGTCGGGCCGTGCGAACAGCCGTCGCAAGGATCGCCTCATGATCTGGCGTGCGCCGTTCGACAGTGCCAGTGCCGAGGTTGTATACGAGAGCGATGCTCGTCTTTCGAGTGTCGAGTATTCCGCGGACGGGAAGATCCTGTTCATCACGGAGGGCGGTGCCGGCGGTGGCACACCCGCGGGCGGACGCGCGGGCGGCGCAGGCGGCGGCAGCACGCAGTGGGCCGTCTACCTCAGCGAGCCCGGGAAGAAGTATCCAGTGGTCCGCCGGCCGTCCGGCGACGACGCGTTCTACAAGGATCCGGGCACACTCGTAACGAAGCCGGGCTCGGTTACGGGTCAGGTTGTCCAGCTCTCGAACGACGGCGAGCACGTCTTCCTGCGCGGCACGCAGTACTTCGAGAACACTGCGGAACAGTCACCGCGAATGTTCATCGATCGCGTCGCAATCAAGACGGGGGAAAAGCAGCGAATCTACGAGGGAGACAACGGCAACATCAGCGAGCGCGTCGTCGCAGTGCTCGATGACGATGCGACCCGGCTCGTGGTGTCGCGCGAAGCGCCGACCGTCGTTCCCGACTTCTACCTGCGTGACGGCGCCGGCAAGCTCAGCAGGCTCACGAACAACCGCGACTACACGCCGGCCGTCACGAACGCGCAGCGCCGGCGCGTGGAGGTCACGCGTGCAGACGGCCTCAAGTTCAAGGTGGACGTGACACTGCCGCAGGACTGGCGTCCCGGCAACAAGCTGCCTGCGATGTTCTGGTTCTATCCGAGTGAGTTCACGGACCAGACTGCGTATGACCGGACGTTGCGGACCTACAACCGCAACGCCTTCAAGAACCTCGGCGTGCGCTCGATGGACTATCTCGTGCTCGAGGGCTACGCCGTAGTGGAACCGGACGCGCCGATCATCGGCGAGAGCGGCCGGATGAACGACAACTACGAGGCCGACCTGCGCAACAGCCTGGCCGCGGTCATCGACGAGCTCGACGAGCAGGGCATGATCGACCGCGACCGTCTCGCAGTCGGAGGTCACAGCTATGGCGCGTTCAGTACCGTGAACGCCATGGTGCACACGCCGTTCTTCAAGGCCGGCATCGCCGGGGACGGCAACTACAATCGCACGCTCACGCCGATGACGTTCCAGACCGAGCGGCGCGACATCTGGGCGGCGAGGGAAACATACCTGAACATGTCGCCGCTGCTGTATGCCAACAATCTGACGGGCGCACTGCTGATGTATCACGGCATGGCCGATCAGAACGTCGGCACGGACCCGATCAACTCGACCCGCCTCTTCCAGGCGCTCGAGGGTCTGGGCAAGACGGCGGCATTGTACATGTATCCGTACGAGGACCACGGGCCTGCGACGGAAGAGACCATCATGGACATGTGGGCGCGCTGGGTGACGTGGCTCGACACCTATGTGAAGAACCCACAGCCGGCAAAGAAGGATGTGAAGGTAACGACCGACTGAGCCGACTCAGGCGGACAGTACGGTCTCGATGACAATGCCCCGGTCCAGCGTGCGATGGACGGGGCATTTGTCTGCGATCTCCAGCAGCTTCGCATGCTGCTCCGCATCGAGATCGCCACTGAGTGAGATGGTACGATGAAGCCGGTCGATGCGCGCATTCTCGTCGGTATCGCAGTTCGCGTCGTCCACGGCGTGAACGCGGCTGTGGCGGACATCGACCGTGATGGCCTCGAGCGGCCAGCCTTTCCGGTCCGCGTACATGCGCAACGTTATCGCGGTGCAGGCGCCGAGGGCGGCGGCGATGAGGTCGTATGGTGTCGGACCGGTATCCGATCCGCCGAGCGATGCAGGTTCATCGACAACCAGCGAATGACGGCCGGCAGCAGCCGTGGTGCGGTAGCTACGGCCGGTCTGTGTCGTGACGCCGCCGCCGGTCTCGATGTCCGCAGCGTCATCCGCAACCGCAGGCGCCAGAAGCGATGATGCCCAGGCCGCCACTGTGCCATCGGTCACATCGGCGCTCGACACGTGGTGCAGTGCGAGAAACGACACGTCGGCGGGTGGCTCGGTACCTCGGAACGGCTCGTCGTCCTGCAGTGACAATCCGATTGTTGCGACACCGCGCACGTCGGGAAGTGACGTCACTGCGAGTGCGACCGCCTGCGCGCCCGTCGCATGGCCGATCAGCAGGTTCGCCGGCACGTAGCTGCTGTCGAGGAACCGCGCGCACGCCAGAACCGCCTCGAGCGCAGTGGGCGGGGTGTCCTCCATATCGGCCATGTCGATGCGAACCGCCGCAATGCCGGTGAGTGCCAGCGCCACTGCGAGTGAATCCGTCTCCATCCGGTCGGCAATGATGGCGAAGCCCAGCGGTGTGCGTTGCACGGGCATGTGCAGCGCACCGGTGAGCGTGCCGCCGCCCGGCCGCGCGAAAGAGACGGATTCAGGCATCCGCTACTGAGCCGCGTTCCACTGCAGAATGCCGTCGATCGTGCCGACCGACACACTGTGATATCCCGGGCGTGCACGGCGGTAGATGTCCATGGCCATGGTCTTCCCCCAGTCCGTTTTTGCGAGCTCCGCGTAGAGAGGCGCCACGAACTTCCGGCGTCCCTGCGACATCAGGAAGTGCTCGAGCGCAGGGAACGCCGGCGTGTAGCGGTTCCGGATCGCGATCGTCAGCCACTCGAAGAGGATCTCGCTGTTGCCGCTGGATGACAGCTTGAACGCCCGGTCGAGCTCCGACAGCCGGGCAGCGGGCATGGTGTCTGGCAACGCGCGCAGGAAGTGCAGCCACTCGTGCGTCGACCACTCGGACGCCTTCAGTGCGGACGCCTGCGCGCCACCGTTCCAGGACGTGACCTGCGAATCGACCGCCGCGAACGCGGTCGAAGTAACCGGCGGAATGTTCGATGGGATGCCGGGCTCGTAGATCCACGCCTGCACGTTGACCCGATCTGCCTCATCCCCCTTGAAGAGCTTTTCCTTCATGTATGCGACCATGATGTCGGACGTCATCGGCTGGAACGCGAAGTGGTCGAAGTAGTCGCGCAGGAACGCATCCAGCCGCTCGCGACCCACGACGGACTCCACGGTCTGGAGGAATGCGGCGCCCTTCTCGTACGCGATGTCCGCCATCCCCGCATCCGGATCACGACCCGAAAGATCGAGGTGCAGCTTCGTGTCGGCGTTCTGCGGACCGCCCGCATCTTCGACAGCGGCGTTCATGTCCTGGCGGCCGAGTACGCGCAGCATGTCCGCGTAATCCTTGCCGCGCAGCTCCTCCATGATGCGGCTCTCGATGTACGTGGTGAATCCCTCATTGAGCCAGAAGTCGTTCCAGTCCGCGTTCGTCACGAGGTTACCGGACCACGAGTGCGCGAGCTCATGGGCGACCAGTGAGACGAGTGACCGGTCACCGGCGAGGACAGTGGGGGTGGCGAAGGTGAGTCGGGGGTTCTCCATACCGCCGAACGGGAATGACGGTGGCAGCACCAGGATGTCGTAGCGGCCCCAGCGGTATGGCCCATAGAGCTTCTCTGCAGCCGCAACCATCGCGTCCACCTCACCGAACTCCTCAGCCGCGCTGTCCACCACGGACGGCTCGGCGAACACACCCGTATTCGCGCCGATCGCACGGAACGCGATGTCACCGACCGCGAGCGCGAGGAGGTACGGCGGCACCGCCTTGTCCATGCGGAACCGGTAGACGGACCTGCCTTCCGGGTCCTTTTCTCCTGCTGTACCGATGTCCTCGGCGCTCATGACGGCGCGCATGCCGGATGGTACGTGGACGACTGCATCATAGGTCTGCCGGATGCCGGGGCTGTCCTGCGTCGGCACCCAGGTACGCGTCAGGATTGCCTGCCCCTGCGTGAACAGGAACGGCAGCTTCTTCCCGGCAGTCTGTGCAGGCTCGAGCCACTGGACGGCCGCGGCGGACGGGCTCGTCTGGTAGTCGATGACGATCGTGTCTCCCTGCGCGGGGAGCGCGATCGACAGGGGCTGGCCGATGAACTCACGCGCGGCGCCGAGGGAATGACCCAGCGCGTTGCCCGCGGCATCCGTCACGCCGGTGATCGTGAGATCGCGCACATCCAGGACCACGCTGTCCGCGTTCTCGCCGCGCACGATCGAGAGCCGCGCGCGGCCGGTGATGCGCTTCGTGGAGAAGTCGGGCGCCAGGTCGAGCGATACGTGCGTGACCCGCGCCTCGGCCGGCTGCGCCCATGAATGCGCGTCGTCGGGGAAAACCGGCGCCGTCTGCGCGGGGTCCGCCGTGCGCGACTCGCACGCGGCCGTGGTCACGAGGATTGCCGTCAGAAAGCAGGAGAGGCGTCGCATGATGGATCTGTCTTCCCGGGTGATGTCGCGGCCGTCATGGCCGATCACCGAAGGTGGTACGCCGGGTGCACCGCCGCAACCGCACGCGGACCGTCCGTTGCACGCGGGCTGAGATGCGGGATACCGTTACCGCCACCCCAACACGAAGGCATATGGCACCATCGAGACTTATCGCCGGGCTGGTCCTGGCAGCCGTGGTCCAGGCGTCACCCGTGCAGGCGCAGCGGCCGGACCGGCTGCTGGACAGCGCGCGCGCACGCACCGCCCGCAGTCTCACGCCCTCGCTGC
>DASUXU010000160.1:0-10960 GCA_036377735.1 Longimicrobiales bacterium | reverse complement strand
AGCTGCCGCCAGTAGTCGCGCTCGATCCGCCACGGTGCGCGCAGGTCATGATCAGGCGCGAGCTCGACGCCGAGCCCGCCGGTGCGCGGGCCCGCGCTCCGCGTGCGGACGCGCCCGGCTTCGTGCGCGAGGCTGTTGTGGACCTGCAGCATGCGGGTCAGATCCGTGAAGTGACCCTCGCGGTGACCGCGCGCGGTATTGAGTGCAACGCGCCACGCGCGCAGATCGAGGTCCGGCCGCTCGAGCAGGTTCTCGAGCAGCGTTACGAAGTCATCGTCGATCAGATGATCGATCGCTTCGACATAGGAGGAGTCCAGGATGATGGAATAGCGGACGCCGACGTCCGAGAGCACGTCGAGTCCGGCGCGCAGCTCCGCGAGCGACCATTGTATCCATGTGTCGCCTTCCGGCTCGCGGTGGGACCGGGGCCGCCTGAAGTCGAGCGCCATCAGGTTCTCGGTGTAGTGCGGCGCGAACAGCCGCTCCATCGTCGCAGGCGGCGGGTCGGGGTCGGCGTCGAGGGTACCGGCGATGAGCGGCGCCCAGGCGTTCGTGATGCGCTCGAGCGCGAGCGCGCTGCGGCGGAGTGCGCGGATACTGCCGCGCAGGCGGCGCCGGCGGTCCTGCTGTTCCAGGAAGCGGTTGACGAAGACCAGTGTGAAGGTGAGTGCGAAGCCTTCGGTCGTGACATTGGCGCCGAAGCGGTCGACGATCGGGTTCAGCCACGCCAGGCTGTCGAGGGTGAACGGGTAGAGCAGTGTCAGCGTGAGCGCGATCATCGTGATCGTCAGCAGGACCGCATACACCGGCCGCATCTGGAACGAATCGTCGGAGCGGAAGTCGTCCAGCCAGCTCGATGACGCGTCCGACTCGCGGTCCCTTCTCTGCCCGACGCGGACCTTGCGCTTCATTCCGTGGTTCTGCTGCGGATCGTGGTCAGCTCGTCATCGATGATGGCCGCGAGCTCTTCCTCGTGCTTCCACGTCTGCTCGAGGCCGCGCAGCTTCTGCTCGAGGAGCGTGCGCTCGGCACTGTGACTCAGTGCGATCTCGAGTGCGAGCGTCCGTACGGGCCCGAGGCGCCAGAGGGAGTGGCGTCCGCCGGCACAGGCGCGCACGATCTCGCCGGTGCCACCGGCGTCCGCGATGAGGTCCGTCGCCTCGCGGAGCAGCGGCTCCTCCGCACCGGAGATATGCTGGTAGGCGAGAACACGCCGCAGCAGCACTTCCGCCTCTGCACCGGTTATGTCGAACACCTTTTCCGGGTTCCAGGGATCACAGCGTGTGCACGGCACGCCGATGATGAGACGGCCATTCTCATCGAGCCGGGGATAGAGCCACCACGACAGGTCGAAACGCAGCGTGTGCAGCACACTGTTGCAGTGGGGGCAGCGGCTGCGGCCGTGCCACGCCTCGAGCCCGAACTGCCGCCAGCGCAGCACGTCCGCAAACGCGTCGGGTCCCCATTTGATGTCGAGATCCCACATCCGGATGGACTCGCCGAGCCACGCCATCGCGCCGACGGAGAGCGTGGACATCCGCGTGGTACGGCTATGGAACGCGAGATTGCGCGCGCGCAGCTGCCGGCCGTAGCGCCACGCGGCCTGCTCCAGGAAGGATGCGGCGCCGATGCGCACGATGGTCAGCAGGTCCGCACGGTGCAGCGAGATGTTCTCCGTGGCCGCGACCATCTCCGCGTCATCGCGCACGATCCGCTCGAGGCGCCAGATCGCGTCGATGCGCTCCTCGATCGGGATCAGGTTCCAGCGGCGGCAGTTCTCGCAGATGCTCCAGAGCCGCATGCGCTCGGGGTCATAGGCCAGCCTGCGGCCCGGGGGAAGACGGCCGTATTCGCTGTTCGGCCGGAACTCCCGCGAGCAGAAGAGGCAGTGATGATACAGGCGCTCACCGACCCCCGACTCTGTCTGGAACGTGCGTGCGGCGACCATGGGCTCCCGGGCAGAAGGGTAGAGTGATACCGGCATGATGTACCCTCCCGCGACGGGGAGCAACACCCGCGGTGCGAGTACGCCCCGCAGGTGGGCACACTTCGGACCACGCCCCCCGCGTGCTTGTGTGGGCGCCGGGTTTTCTCGATCTTGTGGCGATCCGCTCGTGGACTTCCCGTGAATGGAGCATTGCTCTTGGCGAAGAGAGCGCCAAACGAGGTCGCCGCAACTTCGCAGAAATCCAGGAACGCAGAGCTGCGGGCCATCCTTCTCTCCATACCCGCGGTCGCGATTCCCGTCGCGGGCGCGTTTCTGTTTCCGGTCAGTCTCCAGGACTACGAAGCGCTGCTCTGGCTGCTGGCGCTGATCCCTGCATTCCTGCTCGCCTACTACCGCGGCTGGCGCGGCGCCGCCACGGCGCTCGCGCTGGGCATGGCACTGCTGTCCGTCACGTACGCCGCAACGCAGGCACTGGGCCGGCCGGTACCCGGGCTGCTCTGGGGCGTGCTCACGTTCTACATCGGCATCACATTGGGCATCGGCTGGCTCGCAGAGCGGGTTGCCCGCCGGAAATTCGAGGAAGCGGAGGTCGCGCTCGCACTGCGCGATCCGCTCACCGAGCTGCCGAACCGCCGCTACGCAGAGCGCGCGCTCGAGCTCGAGTTCGCCGCCGCCGAACGCGGCAGACCCCTCGCCGTCGTCATTTTCGACTTCGACCATTTCAGCCGGTTCAATGACATGCACGGCCGCCCCGCCGGTGACGGCGTGCTGCGCGGGTTCGGTGCGCTCCTGCGTCAGTCGAGCCGGCGGATGAACGTGGCGGCGCGATACGGTCCGGAGGAGTTCGTATGCATCCTGGGCGGATGCGGCGAGGAGGGCGCGATCATCTTCGCGTCGCGGATCCAGGACCGACTGCGCGCTGCGGAAAGCAGCGTTCCGCTGCCGACCGTGAGTGCGGGAATCGCGATCTATCGCCCGGGCGTGGACACGCCGCAGCAGCTCCTGATTGCTGCGGAGGACGCGCTGCTGATGGCGAAAGAGGCGGGCCGTGATCGCGTGCGCGTGTTCGGACATGCGGTCGGGAGCGATCAGCGTGTAAGCAGCGTTCCGCCGTCGCATGAGGAAACCGTCGGTGAACCGGATGAGCTGCGCATCACGTTTCCGGCCACGGCCGAGGAGCCGCTGGGCACTTCGCGTTCCGCATGCGTGATCCTGTCGGATGCGGCGGTGCGGAGCCGGCTCGCGCGCTGGCTGGAGCGGGAGCAGTTCAAGGTGCAGCACGCGATGTCCGTGACGGAAGCCGTGCAGGCGGCGCAGGGCGAGCACGACGTGCTGTTCGTCGAGCTCCAGGACGAGGCGGCAGGACTGCCGGACCTGATCGAAGAGGTGCGCGCGCGTGACATGGCAGTGCGCATCGTAGGTGTGCCGAAGGTCCAGGGAGTGAGCCTGCCGCAGGAGCTGCTCGCGATTCGTGTAGACGGCCACTTTCTGCCGGCCCAGGAGCCCGCATCATTCCGGGTGCAGCTGGCGGAGCTGTTGCGCGAGAGCGACCGCCTGCGCGCGACGCAGGTGCGGCAGTCGCAGCTCACTGCGGAAGTGCGCGCGGTGGAGCGCGAGGGCCGGATGGCGCTGGCCGCGAGTGAGGCGCGCTACCGCTCCGTCATCCAGTCCATCCAGCAGGTCGTGTTCGCGACGGACGGCGACGGCAGGCTGACCTTCCTCAACTCTGCGTGGACGGCCATCACCGGTCATGCGCTCGAGGACAGTGTGGGCCGCTATGTCTGGGAGTTCCTGCATCCGGACGATGCGGAAGACGTGCGTGCGAGCTTCACGCGTCTCGTACAGAGGGCGGACACGTTCTACCTCCACGAGGGGCGCTGGCGCACGCGCAGCGAGGCGTATCGCTGGATGGAGTCGCGCTTCCAGGTCAGCATCGGACCGAACGGCGAGTTCGACGGCGTGACCGGTGTCGTCACGGATGTCACGGACCGCCGCCAGGCGGAGGACGCACTCCGGCGAAGCGAGGAATATTACCGCTCGCTGATCGAGAACTCCGTCGACATGATGGCCGTCATCAATGCGGACGGCTCGGTGCGCTATGTCAGCCCCGCGGTTGCGCGCGTGCTGGGTTACAGCAGTGAGAGCTGGAGCGCGCCGGACGCGACGCGCATCGTGCATCCCGATGATGCGAAGCGGAGCCGCAGCGCATTTGCCGAGGTCATGGAGACGCCGGGCGCGTCGCGCACGGAGGAGCTGCGGCTGCGCCATGCGGACGGCACGTGGCGGTCGGTCGAGGTCACCATGCGCAACCAGCTCGATACCGCGGGCATGGAAGGTATAGTCATCAATGCGCGCGATGTCACCGACCGCAGGCAGACGGAGAGCGCCCTGCGCGAGAGCGAGGAGATGCTGGCGCGCGCGCAGCGGATGGAGGCGATCGGCCGGCTCGCGGGTGGTGTGGCCCACGACTTCAACAATCTCCTGACGGCCATCCAGGGCCACGCAGCGCTGCTGCTCGAGCAGACGCAGTCGGGTTCCGATATCCACGACGATGTGCGTGAGATCCGCGACGCCGCCTCGCGCGCGACGTCCCTGACACGCCAGCTGCTCGCGTTCAGCCGCCGCCAGGTCCTGCAGCCGCGCGTCATCCAGATCAACTCGATCGTGCAGGAGATGGACTCGATGCTCCGTCGCATGATCGGCGAGGATATCATCCTGCAGTCAGAGCTCGCGGAAGATCTCGGCGTGGTGCGGGCGGACCCGGCGCAGGTCGAACAAATCATCCTGAACCTGGTCATGAACTCGCGGGACGCCCTGCCGCGCGGCGGCCATGTGACGATCCGCACCGCGAACCGCACAATGGAAGCGGGCGACGCGGCCGCGTCCGAGATCCAGCCGGGCCCGTACGTGATCCTGGAAGTCGAGGATGACGGCGAGGGCATGACGCAGGACGTGGCGGAGCACGCATTCGAGCCGTTCTTCACGACCAAGAGCCAGGGCAAGGGCACGGGTCTGGGCCTCGCCACGGTCTATGGTGCCGCGAAGCAGAGCGGCGGCCACGTGTCGCTGGTGTCACGGCCCGGTGGCGGAACGGTCGTCACACTGTGCCTGCCGCGCGTGCCGGCCAGCGAACGGGTCGTTACCGAGACCGTGACGGCACCGGACGTCAGGCAGCTCGGCGGCAGCGAGACGATCCTTCTGGTGGAGGACCAGGCTGCGGTGCGCGACCTCGCCCAGCGCATCCTCAAGCGCCAGGGCTACAACGTGGTGACGGCGGTGAATGGCAGGGACGCCCTGGATCGCCTCGAGTCGCTCGGCCGCGGCGTGGATCTCGTCGTGAGCGATGTGGTGATGCCGGAAATGGATGGCTGCGACCTGTCAGACGAGCTTGCCGTGCGCTACCCGGATGCGCGCGTGATCCTGATGTCGGGATATGCAGAGGATGTAGTGGTGCGGCAGGGGAACATGGGAGAAGGGCGGGCGTTCATCGCCAAACCCTTCTCCCCGACAGAGCTGCTGCAGAAGGTCCGCAGCGTACTCAACGCGTCGGACGCGTCCGAACTCTAAAAGACCACGCCCAGCGCGATCGCCTCGCGGTCGCCGAACGTCCCGCCGAAACGGATCGTCATTCCTGTCAGTGTGCGTGCAGGAAGCTGCAGATCGAGACCCAGGTCGATGGCGAAATCGAGGCCCAGGTTCTCGTCATTCGCATCATCGCCGAAAAAGCCGTCGAGCACGACGCGGGGGGTGATGTAAGGGGTGAACGTGGCGCCGTCGCCAACGAACCGATGTCCGGCGGTCAGGCCGACCGGCACGCTCACGAGAACATTGTCGCCAATGCCGATGCCTGCGCCGAGGACCCAGTCCACATCCACCGGGAATTCCGCCGTCGCACGATTCACGACGCCGTTGTAGTCCACACCGCCGAACAATGCGACGCCATCACTGGCATCCTCTGCAATCCCGGCGCGGAGTCCGAAATTCCACGATGGCGAGCGCCACGTGCCGAGCGCGGCCACACCGCCGCCGGCTGCATCCATCAGGAAGATGCCGAACTCACCTGAAGGATTGGGCGGCATCAGCATCGGTGAATCCCAGGCAACCTGCGCCGACACCGCGACCGGCAGTGTCAGCGCAAGTGCGCATGCAAACCCTGTAATCGTTTTTTTCATTCACATCCTCCGTCGATTGGAAACCGGACTCATGCTGCCTTAGACGCGCGGCGCGCACAAGAGGTTCCGTGACCGACGGAGGAACGCGCGACTACTGACGGACCAGTGCGCCCTCGATCGTGATCCGGATGTCGTCGCTGACGAGAACGCCGCCGCTCTCGAGCGCCTGGTTCCATGTCAGACCGAACTCACTGCGACGGATCTTCGTTGTCGCCGTGAACGCGAGACGCTCGCTGCCCCACGGGTCGACACCCGTGCCCTCGATCGTGACGTCCAGCGTCACGGGCTTCGTGGTGCCGCGGATCGTCAGGTCACCCGTCACCTTCAGCTCGTCGTCCCCGAGCGCCTTCACGCCCGTGCTGCGGAACGCCAGGCTCGCGTGGTTCTCGACGTCGAAGAAGTCGCCCGAGCGCAGGTGGCCGTCGCGCTGATCGTTGCCGGTCGTGATGCTCTTCGCATCGATCTCCGCGTTTACGGCCGCGGTCGTGTAGTCGTCGCCATCGATGGTGACCGTTCCGGCGATATCGGTGAACGAGCCGCGGACGGTGGCGATCATCATATGTTTTACTGCGAACCCGACCGTGGAGTGCGCGGGATCGAGCGTCCAGGTCGTCGTGGTGGTGCCGGTAGCAGACATGATTGAACCTCATTCGAATCAGGGTGTATCTGTCTCAGTACAAAGAAGTTTAGTAATGAGATACTAATCCGTCAAGGGGTCGGCTTGACCGACCTCGACCGGGCGGTCAGCTTAGGACTGAGATGATGGAAAAAGTGTGTGATATCCCTGCGAAGCGGGCTGCGGCCCGTACACCGGAAGAGGCCCAGGCGCTGAAGCTGTGGGTGGTGCTGTCGCGTGCGAAATCGGCGGTGCAGGACCTGGCCGACGAGGACATCGGGCGTCATGGCCTGTCCACGGGCGAGTTCGCGATCCTGGAGACACTGTATCACAAGGGCCCGCTGCTGCTGGGCGAGGTTCAGCGGAAGATTCTGGCGTCGAGCGGCGGTGTGACGTACCTGGTGGACCGCCTGGCGCAGCAGGGGCTGGTGGAGCGTCGCGAATGCGCAACGGACCGCCGCGCGCGCTACGCGGCGCTGACGTCGGCCGGCGAGGCGCTGATGGAACGGATCTTCCCTCTGCACGCGGCCGTGATCGCGGAGGCGATGGCCGGTCTCAACGCCGACGAAAAAGCTGCAGCGATCGCACTGCTGAAGAAGCTGGGCCTCTCGGCGAAAGAATAGCTTGGAATACGATTATTATCCTGCGACGGCGGACTCGCCGGACGCAGTGAAGGTGCTGGTGCTGATGCACGGTCGGGGCGCGAATCGTCACGACCTGGCCGGCCTGCGCGGTCCGCTGCCGTCCGACTGGCACCTGGTGCTGCCGGACGCGCCGCATCCGGGTGCACCGTGGGGCTACGGCCCCGGCCGCGCGTGGTACCGTTTCCTGGGCGACGACGTGCCTGACCCTGAGAGCCTTCAGGCGAGCATGGCGGAGCTGGACGGCCTGGTGGACGCGCTGCCCGCGCGTGTGGGAGGCCCGATCGAGCACCTGGTGGTGGGCGGCTTCTCGCAGGGTGGCACGGTGGGCCACAGTTATGCGCTGACGCGTCCCGATCGCGTTTCCGGCGTACTGAACTTCAGCGGGTTCCTCCCCTCCAATGTTCCGGTCAGTGCCGAAGCGGTTGCGGGGAAAAGGTTCTTCTGGGGGCATGGCATGGATGATCCGGCGATTCCGTTCGCGCTTGCAGTGCGCGGACGGGCAGCACTCAAGGCGGCAGGCGCAGATCTCGAAGCGCGCGACTACGGGATCGGCCACTGGATCGACGAGGGCGAGTTGCGGGACGCATCGGCGTGGCTTGGCCAATTCGCCATTCATGATTAGCAATTAGAAATCGGAAATTCGAAATTACTTTCAAAGGCGCGGGAGCCGTTGTGACCCGCGATGATCTTTTGCTGAAAATCACGGGTCGTTCGCTTTGATGCCCTCCATCTGGATGTGGGTGGGCTTCAATGCATTCGTGCTGGCAATGCTGGCGGTGGACCTTTTCTTCTTCCATCGCGAGGCGCACGAAGTCCGCGTCCGCGAGGCGCTGGGCTGGAGCATCGCCTGGATCGTCCTGTCGCTGTGCTTCAATGGGCTGGTGTGGCACTGGCGCGGCAGTGATGCGGCGCTCGAGTTCCTGACGGCGTATCTGCTCGAGAAGGCGTTGTCGGTCGACAACATCTTCGTCTTCGTCCTGCTCTTCAGCTACTTCCGGGTTCCGGCCAAGTACCAGCACCGCGTGCTTTTCTGGGGCGTGCTCGGTGCGCTGGTGATGCGCGGCGGGATGATCGCAGCGGGCACGTATCTCATCCACAACTTCGGGTGGGTGATCTACGTCTTCGGTGCGTTCCTGATCATCACCGGCATTCGCATGGCGATGCAGGACGACGTCGAGATGGATCCCGGATCCAACCCGATGATCAAGCTCGTCCGACGCTTCATTCCCGTGACGAACGACTACCACGGCCAGAAGTTTTTTGCATTGGAGCCTGTAGGCGCGGGCATCACGGGCGCGGTCCGGCGGGTTGCGACGCCGCTGTTCGTCGTGCTCGTGCTCGTGGAGACCACCGACCTCATCTTCGCCGTGGATTCCATTCCGGCCGTGTTTGCGGTCACGACCGACACGTTCATCGTCTATTCCTCGAACGTCTTCGCGATCCTGGGACTGCGCGCGCTGTACTTCCTGCTGGCGGGCGTCATTCACAAGTTCCATTACCTCAAGCTGGGCCTCAGCATTGTGCTGATCTTCGTCGGCGCGAAGATGCTCATGTCGTTCAAGCTGCACGTGCCGGTCGGGATCTCGCTGTCCGTGATCGCCCTGGTGCTGGGCGGCGCCGTTGCGGCGTCTCTGCTCTTCCCTCAGAAAGCACCACCACCGGTATTGCCGTCGGTGGCGCCTCCGGACCTCGAGGACGGGCCGGACACGACCCCGTAACGAGGTCGGTCCGAGTCCTCCCGGTACGGCCGGGGTTCCTCCCCGGTCGGATCGCGCAGCCTTCCAGCCGTTTCTTCCAACCCTTTCCCGGAACCGACTGTCTATCCCTAAGCCGTTTACAGGTGTTGCACCTTCCCATAAGTTGCTTATGGAAGGACACTCCCTCGAGACCGGGACCGCAGGATGAGATACGGCGCACAGCTGCTGCAGGGTACGCTGGAGCTGATGATACTGAAGACCCTGACGCGCGAATCGATGAATGGCTACGCGATCAGCCAGTGGATCAGAGATCAGACGCGTGAAGACATCCTGATCGAGGAGGGTGCGCTGTATCCGGCGCTGCACCGGATGGAGGCGCGAGGCCTGCTGTCGAGCGATTGGGGTGTGAGCGAGAACAATCGGCGGGCGAAGTATTACGCGCTGACGCGCGCGGGCCGCGCGGAGCTGTCCGAGCAGGAGCGGAACTGGCAGCGCTACACCAGGGCGGTTGCACGCGTCCTCCAACCGGTGAGGTAGCAGATGAGTCGACGGATCCGCCGATACATGCGCCTGAGCGAGGGCCGCGAGGAGCTGGAGGCCGAGGACGAGATCGCGTACCACCTGGCGCGGAAGATCGAGGACCTCACGAGGTCGGGCATGACTCCTGAGAGTGCGCGGGTGGAGGCGGATCGGCAGTTCGGCAATGCCTCGCGCGTGCGTTCGGAGCTTAGGCAGATCGACCAGGCGCGGATACGGGAGGCGCGCCGGTCGGATTTCGTCGACGGGCTGAGACAGGACGTCCTCTATGCGCTGCGCCAGCTGCGGATGTCCCCGCTGTTTGCCGCCGTTGCGATCACCACGCTGGCTTTGGGCATCAGTGCGACAGTGTCGATCTTTTCCGTACTGAATGCCGTGCTGCTTCGCCCGCTGCCGTATGACGGCGCAGAGCGAATCGTAACGATTGCAGAATCGGATGATCCATCGAGCCGTGACGCTGCTGGGACGACGTCGTTCGTACTGTTCGAGGACCTCGCAAAGCAGACGTCGACACTCGAAGCGGTCGCGGTCTTCGACGGCTGGTCGCCGACGGTGACGGGTGCGGGCGAGGCCGAGCGACTGCGCGGATCGTTCGTGACCAGCGGCATCTTCGATGTGTTCCGCATCCGGCCGGAGCTCGGGCGCGTGATGCTGCCGGAGGACAACGTGGTGGGCGCGCCGCCGCGTGCGTGGATCTCGTGGGACATGTGGCAGTCACGGTTCGCCGGCGACCGCGCCATACTCGGCCGTGCACTGCTGCTGAACGACAGATCGTTCGAGATCACGGGTGTCCTGCCGCGCGGCTTCGTGCCGCCCGGCGAGGAGATGTGGAATGATGTGTGGGGGAACAACTATCGTGACGACAACGACACGCGCGGGTCGCGCTACCTGAACGTCGTCGCGCGGATGAAACCCGGAGTGACACTCGAGCAGACGCGGTCTGAGCTGCGCCGGTTCTCAGCGCAGCTCGCTCAGGATTATCCGCTCGACAACGCGGGTCGGCACACACTGGCTTTCCCGCTGCGCGACCTGGTGGTCGGCGGCGGGACGCGAGGACCGATGCTGCTGCTGATGATCGCCGCGGCGGTGGTCCTGCTGATTGCGTGCGCCAATGTATCCAACCTGCTGCTTGCGCGCGGCGCGGCGCGTGGCCGTGAGCTGTCGGTGCGCCTGGCGCTGGGCACCACGCGCCGCCGGCTGATCCGTCAGCTGGTCACAGAGAGCATCGTCCTCGGCGTGATCGGTACTGCGCTGGCCCTGCCGCTCGCCGTGGCCGTGATGCGGTTTCTCGTCGAGCTTGCACCGGAAGGCGTGCGCAGCCAGCCGATTGCGATGGATGGGACGGT
>DASUXU010000159.1:0-3266 GCA_036377735.1 Longimicrobiales bacterium | reverse complement strand
GCGGACCGTACGCGGGGATGTCCACCGTGTCCGTGGAAGCGAAGCCGCGCGAGCTGTGTGCATCCGCAGTCTGCAGCTCGACCACGTAGCGACCGGGCTTCAGCGCGATTGCATTCTGATACAGCACGCTCTCGTCGACGCGTCCCGTCTCTGCGAACGTGCCGACGACCACGCGCTGCCGGTCGTCCAGCCGCTGCACGACGGCACTGTCCTGCAGGAACTTGAGCGACACACTGTATTCGGCCGTGAAGCCGTCGCGTCCGCGTTCGAACCGCAATGCCGAGCTGGGCATCGAGAGTGAAACGAATACGAATGACGAATCCGCAGGTCCTGCGATCGTGGAGTAGCTCGCCACCACGGGAAACTGCGGTGGTCCGGCCATCATGCCGAGGTCGCGATAGATCTCGAGGGGTCGTGACACGACGCGCTCGTCTGCGGGCACCGGCTGCCCGGGCGGCGGAGTACGGCCGCAGGCGACGGCGATCAGACATGCGACGGCGGTACAGCATGCGCCGAAGGGCAAGCGCGGGTTGCTCGACATGAGGGTGCCCACCTGGCTGAGGGTCTGCCATCCCTTCCGGACGGCACTGCGGCTGTATCTGTCGTACACGCGGACGTCGCGCCGGGTGCCACCGGCGGCCGGTCGCGCTCAGGCTGCCGACGGCTCGATCACCGGGAGCGACCGCTCCTTGATGCAGGCGGCGAAGTGGAGTGGCGCCTTCTCCGCCAGCGGTGGGACGATCCGCGCGCAATCTGCATCCTTGAGCGGATGCTGACAACGAGGATGGAACGGGCATCCCGGCGGCGGATTGGACGGGCTGGGAATGTCACCGCTCAGGACGATACGGTCGTGCGCACGTCCGGGCACCGGGACAGGGACGGCGGACAGAAGCGCCCGGGTATAGGGGTGCCTGGGCGTCCGGGTCACGGCCTGCGCATCGCCAAGCTCGACGATCCGCCCCAGGTACATGACCGCGATGCGGTCGCTCACATGCTCGACGACACCGAGATCGTGTGCTATGAAGAGGTACGTGAGACCAAGTTTGGTCTGGAGGTCCTGCAGCAGATTCAGCACCTGCGCCTGCACGGAGACGTCGAGTGCGGACACCGGCTCGTCGCAAACGATGAGATCCGGCTCCACAGCCAGAGCCCGTGCGATACCGATGCGCTGGCGCTGACCGCCGCTGAACTCGTGCGGATAGCGGTCTGCGTGCAGCGGCGAGAGCCCCACCATCTGGAGCAGCTCGCGCACACGCGTCTCGGCCTGCTTCCCCTTCGCGAGCTTGTGCACCTTCAGCACCTCGCGCAGCGTATCCCCCACGGTCATGCGCGGGTTGAGCGAGCCGTACGGGTCCTGAAAGACGATCTGCGCCCGGCGGCGCAGCCGCTGCAGGTCGTCACGCCCCATGGTGAAGATGTCCTGCCCGTCGAACACCGCCGAGCCGGCCGTCGCATCCTCGAGCCTCAGCACCGCGCGACCGGTGGTGGTCTTCCCCGATCCCGACTCGCCGACCAGACCGAGCGTTTCGCCCTTCTTCAACCAGAACGACACGCCGTCCACCGCGCGAACGTCACCGGTATGCCTGCCGAAGAATCCGCTGCGGATCGGGAAGTACTTCTTCAGGTCCCGCACTTCCAGCAACGCGCCGCCGGGCGCGGCCACGTCAACCGGCGTGCGGCCGCCCGTATCCGAGTCGCCCTTCGCTGGCGGCAGCGCCGAGGTCGGCGTGTAGTCAACGTGCACGGTCATGCGCGCACCTCCGTCTCCGGTGCTGCGGGCGTAGTCCTGTGCTCCGGATACTTCTCCAGCCAGCAGCGCGACAGCCTCGACGGATCACCATCGACCTGGAAGAGATCCGGCATCTCGCGCTCCGTTTTGTCCCACGCATACGGACAGCGCGTGTGGAAGCGGCAGCCCTGCGGCCATGCGGTCGGTGGCGGGACTGTCCCGGGAATTACGGCGAGGCGGTCCGTATTCTGGCCGAGTCTCGGGATCGCGCGCAGCAGACCCTCGGTGTACGGATGCCGCGGGTCATTGAAGATCTGCTCGACGGTGCCATGCTCCACGACCTGTCCCGCGTACATCACGACCACGCGGTCGCAGACTTCCGCGACAACACCGAGATCGTGCGTGATCAGGATGATCGCCATCCCCAGCCGCTCGCGCAGACCAGCGAGAAGATCGAGGATCTGGGCCTGGATGGTGACGTCGAGCGCAGTGGTGGGCTCGTCCGCGATCAACAGGTCCGGCTCGCAGGACAGTGCCATCGCAATCATGACGCGCTGGCGCTGGCCGCCGGAGAGCTGATGCGGGTATGCATCCACCCGCGTTTCGGGATTCGGAATCCCGACCAGCCGCAGCGCCTCTACTGCCGCCGTGCGGGCTTCCTTCTTCTTCATGCCGCGGTGCAGTCGCAACGCTTCGGCGATCTGGTCCCCGACAGTGAACACGGGGTTGAGCGACGTCATCGGTTCCTGGAAGATCATGCCGATGTCGTTGCCACGGAGCTCGCGCAGCCGCTTCTGCGATGCGCCGACCAGCTCCTCGCCGCGCAGCCGGATCGAGCTGCCCGCCATGATCTCGCCAGGCGGCTGCGGGATGAGCTGCATGACGGACAGCGATGTCACGGACTTGCCCGACCCGCTTTCGCCCACAATACCGAGAACTTCACCCCGGTCGACGTGGAACGATACGCCGTCGACCGCGCGCGCGACGCCGGCGTCCGTGCGGAAGTACGTCCGCAGGTTGTTCACCTCGAGCAGCCGTTCACTCATGTCCGGAGCCTCGGGTCGAGCGCATCGCGCAGGCCGTCGCCGACCAGATTGAACGCAAGTACGACCAGGACGATGATGAGACCGGGGAATGTCGCAACCCACCATGCACCGATCAGGTTGTCCCTGCCTTCCGCGACCATGCTGCCCCACGTCGGGGTCGGCGGCTGCACGCCCATGCCGAGGAAGGAGAGCCCCGCCTCGAGGACGATCGTGTTGCCGATGCCCAGTGTCGCCGTGACGATGACAGGCGCGAGCACGTTCGGAATGAGGTGCCGCAGGATGACGCGCGCGCGCCCCATCCCGAGTGCGCGCGCGGCCTGGATGAACTCGCGCTCGCGCAGGCTCAGCACGTCACCGCGCACGATGCGCGTAGTACCCGGCCACTGCGTGAGTCCGAGCACGACGATGATCACTGCGATCGACGGGCTGAACAGTGCGACGATCATGATGAGCAGGACGAGCCGCGGGAATGCGAGCACCATATCCGTGAA
>DASUXU010000158.1:0-5338 GCA_036377735.1 Longimicrobiales bacterium | reverse complement strand
CGAAGGATGTACGACTTGACCATGATAGTCAAGTCGTCAGTAGCCCCCGGACGGGCTCGCATACCGCAGCCGCACAACGCCCTCCGCCATCGTGTCCACGCCGATCAACTGGAGCGGCGGGCGCGGGCCGGCGAAGTAGGGGTCGCCGTGACCGATCACGACGGGATGCAGGTAGATGCGATACTCGTCGATCAGCCCTAGCTGCGTGAGGCTGTGCGCGAGCTTCGGCCCCGCGACTTCGATCTCGCCGTCGTGCTCCGCCTTCAGCTTGCGAATCGCTGCCGCGAGGTCGCCTTCAATGAGCGACGCGTTCGGGCCGACGGACTTCAGCGTACGCGACACGACCCATTTCGGATGACGCCGCCATGCCGTCGCAAACGCGTGGTCGTCCTCACTCCATTCCGGCTGATCGTCATCCCAGTAGCGCATGATCTCGTACATCGTGCGGCCGTAGATGCTGCCCGTCTGGCCGCGCGTCTCTTCGATGAAATGCTGGAAGAGCGCGGGGCCTGGCGCGAACGCCGTGTGATCGACGTAGCCGTCCAGCGACTGGTTCATTCCGAATACGATTCTTGCCATTCCGACTCCTTCAATCCCGCGACTGAGCACGTGCGGGGCGATCACTTCTACGAGCCTGCTGTTGCGTAGTCGACGGAAGGTAGGCAACGTATCACGGCTCTGACCAGTACGGCTGGCCGTGAGCCGAGCGACGTACCATCCGGCCGTCTCCGATCGCGCGCCTCACGCGCCCGAGCCACCGCGACAGGCGCAGCGCGGGGTCGAAGATGACCGCGCCTTCGACAGCGACTTCCGCCCATAGACCCGTGACGCGGTCATCCTCGCCAGGCAGTCGGACGAAATGAGGCTCGACCGGATACCCGGCCACGAGGAGCCGCGCGCCACCACTTCCTCGCTGCGGAAAGCCACTTCACTTTTTCTGTCGTACATACATCCCGTCGAATCCCGCCGTCCATGTCTTCCCGTCGTCGGTCGACGCCTCGAAGAGCTGGCGCACGCTGTCCCTCGCGATCGGGAAGAATGTGAGCTTCTGGAGCGTGCGGTTGCCCTTCGCGTCGACCGTCACGCCCGTGAAGCGCATCGCGCCGTCCGTGAACGCACCGACGTAGTCGAGTACGCCGCCGTTGTCAGCCACCCAGATCTGCCGCCACTTCCCGGTATTCGGATCGAAGTAGTTCATGCTCCTGCCCTCGCCGCCCTGCGCGTCGGTCCAGTTCTCCTGGAGCGCGCAGTTGCCGAGCAGCGACGTGACGATGTTCGTGCCGACCTGCTGACCGCCGACGAACACGTTCCACGACCCTTCCCAGAAATCGAACTGCCGCGACTCCGGCCGCGTGCGACACGGGAAGCGCTTCGCATCCATGGTTGCGACGATCGCCTTCAGCCGCGCGTCATCCTTGATCGCCGCGAAATCCGGCTGCTGCGTGACCAGCGCCGACTGCACGAAGCCGTTCTTCGACAGGCCGTCAAGAACTGCGATCGCACTGTCGGCCTGACCGGTCAGCGCGTGTATGCGTGCGATCCGGAACGCCGCCGCCCCCGCGTTCGTCTTGAGTGCGATCGCGCGTGCATACGCGACCTTCGCCTCCTCGAGCCTGCCCAGCGCGTGATTCGCGATGCCGAGCCGGAACCACGCCATGCCGTTGGCGGAGTCCACCCTGATCAGCGCGCCGTACGCATCCGCCGTCGCCGGCCAGTCACCCTTCTGGAAGAAGTCAGCGGCCCGTGCAACAGCATCTTCATGCGACGTCGTCTGGGCGGTCACGGGCATTGCCGCGAGCGACGCGGCGAGGATGGTAAGGAGGATGCGGGTGGTATGGAGGCGAATGGACATGATGGGCTCCCCGTTCAGGTGGATCTGCCCAAGAACGCGCGCCGACCGCGTTTCCGCACGCCGCATGGGACGAGAAGCGGGTGCCAACTGCCCCAGACAGCGGCTGGTGATTTTCCGGTGCCTACTTAGCGTCGCGTACGGTAGCCAATCGCCCCCGGCAGCGGTTCTGGTGGTCTGCCAGGGTCACTTAGCCACCGTAGGCGACGCCGGGATTGCCCCACGTTCTGGGAAACTGCCCCCGGGGGCAGTTGGCGCCCCCGCCTCGACCTTGGCATAAATGCCCTAGGGAGAAACTGCCGTTGAAGCCCTCCGGAGCTTTGAAGTCGACATCTGACTTCACTTCCGGAGGGCACCGTGAATGTACCGAAGACGGTCGTGGTGGTAGCTGCGTTGTGGGCTGGCGGATTTGTCGGCGGCGTGCGGGAGGCTGCGGCGGCGCAGCGGGCAGTCGGATACCTGAACATCGTAGACGACCGCTCGGCCGGACCCTGCTACTTTGATGGCCAGAGGTGGATCTGTCCCCCTTACCTCGGCATCGCCGACGCGGGAAGGGCTCCTGACCATACACGGATGGAACCGATTCCCGCCGGCAGAGTGAGGATGTGCTTTCTCCATTCGTCCGCTTCCTGCTGCCGTCCGAGACCGTAGAGCGCGATAAGGTGGCAGGTCGCGAGCTGGGCATCGGTGGTGAACGGCGGCGTCACTGCAATGGCCTTCAGCGCGAGATCCTGGTCTCCGTTCCTCGCCAGCGCAGCGCCCAGGACGAGACGGAGGCAGTCATGGACGTTTCCCTCCCGCGCCCGAACCGGCACATCAGCAAGCCGACGTTTGACGGAAGCCAGATCGTAGCTGCCGCCGGCCCACCCGTTCGAGAGAATCGAACATGCATCGGCAGGCCAGTCTTCCCGCAGCAGGTGTCGAATGCGATCACATTCGGCCAGTGTTGCGACGGCGTTCCTGGTGTTGAATGCGGCGCGGAAAACGGTAAGGGTAAGCTCGAGGTCGTTGCGAATCGAAGGGTCCAGCCCACGTGCCTTTTCCGCGGCCGCGAGTGAGCCGTCGAAGTCGTAAGAATCGAAACGTGCGATGCTCAGCTGTCTCCAGAGCGTTCCATTTCGCGGGTCGCGCGCCAGCGCGTCCGAGAGCTCTGTCCGGAAGCTGTCTGCCAGCGCGGTGTTCGCCGGATCTGCGTTGGACTGGTAGTCTCGGTAGCGCAGTGCAATTGCCCTTGCCTCAGCACTGTTGACTGATCGCGCCACGTGCACGGCACGGGCGAACAGTCCGGCCGCGACCGATTTATGCCGCTGACGGTTGTGACTGGTCCCGGCGAGGTACAGGCTTCTGGCTTGAAGCAGCGACCACTCGTCGCCGCGCTCGCGGAGCGGAATCCGGGAGAGGATGGAATCCGCGCGGTGAAGCTCGGCGTCCACGTCGCCGTATGCGTCACGCGTAACGTCCCCGTATGCACGCTCCACGTGATCACGCGCGAGAGCGAGCTGCTGCTCCGTCGCACTCCGAGCGGGTTCCGTATTCCTGAGAACGAACCGGGCTGCGACGGCGGCCGCACTGTCCGGACCGTACCGCGCCGAGACGGCTAATGGCATGGCGGCCGCTACTTCGTCCTGCGACGTAATCACCTCGACAGTACCCGAGATCACGTCGCCATCCGAACGCATGGTTGTCTGAACCCGGTAGCGCGCGCCGGAGGCTGTGCCGATGGCGACGGTGCGCTCGCGCTTCAGCAGCGCGGCCATTCTTGCCTCCACCTGCGCGTTCCACGCGGCGTCGTTGCCGGCGATCGGGAGGATGCCGACGTCGACGGTCGATCCTGAAGCGAGCACGGGTCGGAACGCTTTGAACCCGGCAATGGCGAGGATGCACACAAATGCGCCGGATAGGATCGCCTTCTGCCACTGCCGCCCCGGAGCAACGCGCAACGGTTCACTGACTACCGGGTTCAGCACAACGGGTTCAGGCGGTGTCTCCGAGGGCGCTGCGCTCATCGCGTTGACGAGGGCCTTCGTGCTCGCGCCGGGACTTGTGCCGAGCTGTTCGCGGAATTGCAGCCGCGCCTGCTCGTAGAGCGCGAGCGCGGCATTGGTGCCCTGGGTCGCATAGACGAGCTCGAGCCGGCGGCGCAGCACGGCTTCGTCGAACGGCCGCATCTGGGCGCACAGCTCCATGAGGCGCAGCGCCTCGCGCGGCTCCCACGCGGAAGCCGCAAGCTGCCACGCACTGTCCGCAACCGACAGACGGATCCTCTCGCGGCAGCGGTCCAGCCAGTCATTGAACGCCGATCCATCCGGCAGCACGAAGGAGGGCAGCAGGTCGCCGGTGAAGAGTCTGATGACATCAGCGTGCCGGCCCGCGCGGGCGGCCGCCTCGAGCTGGACGGCGTCGCAGGCGAACCTGCCGGCGTCGAGCAACAGGTCGTCCGCCCGGCCGATGATCGCGTCCGTGCCGAAGCTCCGGCGCAGCTGAAGGACCAGCTCGTTGAGAGATCCGCGCGCGCGCTTCTCGTCCGACTCCGGCCACAGCAGAGACGCGAGCTCCAGGCGGTGGACCGGTCGGTTCTCCAGCAGCAGGTACACGAGTGCTGCCACGCGTTTAGTCCGGTAGACATCGGCGGCAGGTGTGGACGTGCCGGCGATCTGGAGCGTACCCAGGAGTCTGACGTCGATCTGCATCAGTGATTCTCGCGGCGGATTTGCTACGGTACGGCTCGGTCGTGGGGGTTGCCTACTATTCGACCGCCCGGCGGCCATGTCAAGCGGCCCCTGTGTCATAACGCTTTAACCACTCTTTCAGAGACGTTCACCGCGGGTTAACAGCCATCGCCTAAAGTCGCTGCCGTGAACTCTGAAGGAGGCAGCGATGACGACGGAGATCGAGGAAGTGGTGGCGGACTACAGGGACCTGAAGCGGACGCGGGCGGGGGTTCCCTGGGTGTTCGTGCGGCGGACGCGGTCGGGCCTGGCCGTGTTCGTGTGGCGGGAGCAGGAGCGCTGCATGGCGATTGGCAGCCTGCAGGCGCTCTTCCAGCTCACGGGCCAGCAGGCGCGGACGGCCCAGCTCCTCTTCGGGCGACGCACGAACCAGGAGATCAGTGAGATCCTGGGCGTGACGGTGCACACGGCGAGGCGCCACGTCGAGGCGGTGCTGTTCAAGCTGAATGCGGCATCGCGGTTCGAGGTGGAGTCCATCCTGTGTCATGCGGCCGTAGAGCTGCTCCGGGTGTCGCATGAAGGAGAGTGACCCGTTCGCGGAGGTTTACCGGTCCTACCACCAGAGCGTATTGCGCGCAGTCGGCCGGATTGCACCGGACGCCGACACGGCGGAGGACTGGGCGCAGGAAGCCTGGATCCGGATCCTGCGCGGCCTGTCCACCTTCGAGGGCCGCGCCGCGCTGGGGACGTGGATCCACCGCGTCGCTTTTACGACCGCGATCTCGCTCTACCGCCGCGACCGCCGGCGACTGCACCTCCG